>DASXMC010000563.1:0-4228 GCA_036495885.1 Allostellaceae bacterium
CCATAGCATGGGTGGCGGCTTCGCGCATGATCTCGGCGGCGGCATCGGGCATGGCGGAGGCTTCGCTCACGGCGACGGCGGTTTTGGTCATGGCATGGCGGCGGGCTTCGGTCATGGCGGGGGCGGCGGCGGCCACCGCTAGCCCCGGTCGGTACTAGCCCTCTCTTTCCGGCCCTCTCTTGCTGCGTAGCACAGGAGGGGGTCGCGGGCTGGACTGCTCTCGCTGACTTGCGTTGGGCGGCCCGCGCCGTTATATAGGCGGGCCCGAATGGACGGCGGGCGGCGCGACCGAGCGGTGTCGCGGAACTCCGACCGGGATAGTGTAATCCCAAACCTTAAGACCAAGTTCCGGCGGCCCGTCGCGAACGGGTTTCGCGTTCGCTCAACCCCATCCTACCGCAACCACCGGAGCCAACCCGATGCCTGAAATCACCCCCTATGCCGCGCCCGGCGTGTACGATCCGCCGATCTACTCACAGGCAATGAAGGTCTCGGGCGCGCAGGCGATCCTCTACATCGCCGGTCAGGTCGCCTACGGGCTGGACGGCACCCCGGCGCATGCCGGCGACTTCACGGCGCAGGCCCGCGCCGCTCTACAGTGCTTGAAGGCGCAGGTCGAGGCCGGAGGCGGCACGATGGCGAACATCGTCAAGGTGAACACGTATTTGACCGATATCCGGCATCGCGCCGATTACGGCCCGATCCGCGAGGAATTCTTCGGCAAGAAGATGCCGGCGCACACATTGGTTGCAGTGGCGGCGCTCGCGGCGCCCGAATTCCTGATCGAGATTGAGGCGGTCGCCGTTCTGTAACCAACACGCCTTGCTTTCGGCGGGTGCCATTCGGTATAACCCGCGCCTCCAATATCGGCGGTGGGCCGCAGGGCATGCCTGGCCGTTGTAACTCCGGTGAAGGATGGAAAATGCCCAAGCTGAAGACCAAGAGCGGCGCCAAGAAGCGGTTCGGCCGCACCGGCGCCGGCAAAATCAAGCACAATTACGCCTACAAGCGCCATCGGTTGATCAGCAAGCCCAAGCAGGGCAAGCGCAAGCGGCGCGGAACGACGATCATGGAGAAGGGCGACAGCAAGCTCGTCCTAACCTACATGCCGTATATGCGGGACTGAGCCATGGCACGTGTCAAACGCGGGGTGACAACTCACGCCCGCCACAAGAAGGTTCTCAACCTCGCTAAAGGCTATCGCGGCCGCGGCTCGACCGCCTATCGGGTTGCGATCGAAAAGGTCGAAAAGGCGCTGCGTTACGCCTATCGCGACCGGCGAAACAAGAAGCGCGATTTTCGCGCGCTGTGGATCCAGCGCATCAACGCCGGAGCGCGCGAGCACGGGCTCACCTATTCGCAGTTGATGCACGGTATCAAGCTTGCCGGGCTCGACCTCGACCGCAAGATCCTCTCGGACATCGCGATCCGCGAGCCCGAGGCGTTCGCCGCGGTCGTCACCACCGCTCGTGCTGCGCTGTCGGAGGTGCCAGCCGTTGCTAGGGCTGCGTGAGTTGACGAGCCACCCGCGTCGATCTCACCAAGAACCGCTCCCTCTCCGCCCGTTTGCGGGGGGAGAGGGTCGGGGTGAGGTGGGTATTTCGGATTGCCCGACGCGCTGGACGGACCACCTCACCCTCCCACGCCTGCGGCGCGGGCCCCTCCCTCTCCCCCGCGACGCGGCGGAGAGGGGTCGCCAGGCGCCCCTATCATACCCGCGCGTCGTTGGCCGATTTATGGTGGAGCACGACAACTAAGGCCCGTTCGAAGTGCGCGCCAGCATGCCAGCGATGATCAGCAGGGGCCGCATTCTCGGCCCTTTTTATTTGCATGTTCAGGAAATCCGAAATGGATGAAGGTATCCAACACGACGACGCGAAACAGCTGGTCGAGACCGCGACCGCCGAAATCAACGCGGCGCCATCGCCGCAGGCTCTCGAAGAAGTTCGCGTCAGATATCTCGGCCGCCGTGGATTGCTGACCCTGGCAATGCGCGAACTGGGCGGGCTCGAGCCCGAAGTTCGCCGCCGCATCGGCGCCGAATTGAACGCCGCCAAGGACACGATCACGACCGCACTCGCCGAAGCCGCAGAACGGCTCGGGCGGGCGGCTCTCAAAGCCCAGCTCGCCGCCGAACGCGCTGATGTGAGCTTGCCGGTGCGGTTCGCCGACGGGGGGCGCATTCACCCGATCAGCCAGACGATCGATGAAATCGTCGCGATCTTTGGCGAGATGGGGTTTACCGTCGCCGAGGGGCCGCATATCGAAGAGGATTTCTACAACTTCACGGCGCTCAACATCCCGCCCGAGCATCCCGCGCGCCAGGAGCACGACACGTTTTACCTGCCCGAACGCGCCGATGGCACGCGGCTCGTGTTGCGCACCCACACCTCGCCGGTGCAGATCCGCACGATGCTGGCGCAGCAGCCGCCGATCCGGATCATTGTGCCCGGTCGCACCTTTCGTTGCGACCACGACGCCACCCATTCGCCGATGTTCCACCAGGTAGAGGGGCTGGTGATCGACCACTCGACCCATATGGGCCACCTGAAAGGCTGCCTTATCGAATTCTGCCGCGCTTATTTTGGCATCGACGATCTGCCGGTGCGGTTTCGGCCAAGCTATTTTCCCTTCACCGAGCCTTCGGCGGAGGTCGACATCGGCTGTTCGCGCGCCGAGGGCCGGCTTGAAATCGGCGCCGGGGGCGATTGGCTCGAAATTCTCGGCAGCGGCATGGTCCATCCCAAGGTGCTGCGCAATTGCGGCATTGATCCCGAACAATATCAGGGCTTTGCGTTCGGGATGGGGATTGAGCGGGTGGCAATGCTGAAATACGGGATTCCCGATCTGCGAACCTTTTATGATTCCGATCTGCGCTGGCTGCGCCATTACGGCTTTTTGCCGCTCGACATTCCTTCATTGGTGCGCGGGCCGCTGACCGGCGTGGGGGCGGCATGAAGACGACCCTTGAATGGCTGCGCACTCACCTCGACACCGAGGCCGAGATCGGCGAGATCGTCGAGCGGCTGATCATGCTTGGTCATGACGTCGAGGGAGTGGAAAATCGCGCGGCCGCTCTCGAACCCTTCGCTGTGGCCTTGGTTGTGACCGCCGAACGCCATCCGAATGCCGACCGGTTAAAGGTCTGTGTCGTCGATACCGGCAAGGGGCAGGTTCAGGTGGTGTGCGGCGCCCCCAACGCCCGCACCGGGATGAAGGGTGTATTTGCCCCGGCGGGAACCGTCATCCCGCGCACCGGTGCGCTGCTCAAGGAAAGCACCATCCGCGGCGTCGCCTCGCGCGGAATGTTGTGCTCGGCTTACGAGCTCGGCCTGGGCGAAGGTCATGAGGGCATCATCGAGGTCGCCCCGGACGCGCCGATCGGGATCAAATATGCCGAATTGTTAGGCCTCGGCGATGTCGTGATCGACCTGAAGGTGACGCCGAACCGAGCCGATTGCCTGGGCGTGCGCGGGATTGCCCGCGATCTCGCCGCTCGCGGGCTCGGCCGGATGAAGCCGCTCGATAAAAGTCCGGTCGTGGGGCGGTTTAGCTCGCCGATCGGCATTGCGATCGAGGATCGCAACGCGTGTCCGCTGTTTTTGGGCCGCCATCTGCGCGGGCTGAAAAACGGGCAGAGCCCCGATTGGCTGCGCCGCCGGCTGGAGTCGATCGGGCTGCGGCCGATCTCGGCGCTGGTCGACATAACCAATTTTCTGACCTTCGATCTGAACCGGCCATTGCATGTGTTCGACGCCGGCCGGCTCAATGGTGATCTGACCGTGCGTTTGGCGCGCGAAGGCGAGACGCTGCGCGCGCTCAATGGCCAGGAATATACCCTCGACGGGGGAGTGACGGTGATTGCCGACCGCACCGGGGTGCAGAGCCTCGGCGGCGTCATCGGCGGCGAAGCCACCGGCTGCACCGCGGCCACGACCGAGGTGTTTATCGAAGCGGCTTTGTTCGATCCGATCCGCACCGCCGCCACCGGGCGCCGCCTCAATATCATCAGCGACGCGCGCTATCGTTTCGAACGCGGACTCGACCCGGCCTTTGTCGGCGACGGGCTCGAAATCGCCACCCGGTTGATGCTCGAGCTGTGCGGCGGCGAAGCCTCGGAGGTTATTACCGCCGGTGCTGTTCCGGACTGGCGGCGCCGTTACGTGCTCCGCGCCGAACGGCCGGCCAGCCTCGGCGGTCTCGACGTGCCGCCGCAGGAGAGTGCGGA
>DASXMC010000564.1:0-2465 GCA_036495885.1 Allostellaceae bacterium
TGCAACAAACAAGTTAAGAATGAATTAATAATCTAATAAGTGGTGTACGCCTGGACTTTTTCCTTGCGTAAGCGTTTGACGAGACAAATATAGGGTTGAACGATAAGGGATTTTGCGATGGGATGCTTTCGCCCGAAGATCGATAGAAGCAGCAAGCTGTTTCGATTAACAAGACGGCCGTGGCAATCCGGTGTCTCGGCGAGAAAGAGGATATATGCTTTACGATGCCTATCAGGCGCAAAACGACATATTCGGTCCCATTAGGCTGATGGCGGGGTCCGCCAGCGAATGGCTCGGACATGCTTGGCTGCCGATCGGAGAGGTGCCGTTTGTTCGCGGTGCCGCCGCCGCGATGGAGTTGTTATCACATGCCGGGCTGTCGCATGAGCGGCCCGACTTCCGCATCGACCGGGTCACGATCGAGGGCGAGGAGGTTGCCGTCCGCGAAGAGGTCGTATCGTCCCATCCGTTCTGCAATCTGATCCATTTCCGCAAGGATATGACGCGCGAAGAGCCGACGGTGCTCGTCGTCGCACCGCTTTCGGGGCACTTTGCGACGTTACTGCGCGGCACGGTCGAGACCTTGCTCCCCGATCACAACGTTTATCTGACCGATTGGAAGAATGCGCGCGACGTGCCGCTGCTTTATGGCCGCTTCGATCTCGACGATTTTGTCGAACTGGTGATTCGCTTTGTTCGCCTACTCGGCCGCCGCACCCACGTCATGGCGGTGTGCCAGCCCTCGGTGCCGGTGCTGGCCGCGGCGTCATTGCTGGCGGCCGAAGACGACCCGTGCCAGCCTTCGTCGATAATCCTGATGGGCGGTCCGATCGACACCCGCGCCAACCCGACCGCGGTCAACCGCTTTGCCAACGCGCACAGCATAGAGTGGTTCGAACGCACCGTCATCGACACGGTGCCGGCGCGTTATCCCGGCGCCTTTCGCCGTGTTTACCCGGGGTTCCTGCAGCTCGCCGGGTTTCTCAGTATGAATTTCGATCGCCATGTGTCGGCGCACTGGACGATGTTCCGAGACCTCGCTCGCGGCAGTGGCGAGAGTGCGGCGGCAACCCGCGCCTTCTACAACGAGTACACCGCCGTCATGGACCTGCCGGCCGATTTCTATCTACAGACGGTCGAGCGCGTCTTTCACCGCTATGACCTGCCGCTCGGGAAATTGAGCGTGCGCGGCCGCCTTGTCGAGCCGGCGGCGATCCGGGAGACCGCGCTGATGACGGTCGAGGGCGAACGCGACGACGTCTGCGGCCCGGGCCAAACCGTCGCCGCGCACAATCTCTGCACCAGTATCCCGCCGGCAAAAAAGACCCACCACCTCCAGCTCAAAGTCGGCCATTATGGCGTTTTCCACGGGCGCCGATGGCAGACCGAGACCTATCCCAAGGTCAAGTTGTTCATCCGGGCGCAGGGCTAGCCGATCGCCTCCGCGCCTCCTCGCTTCGAAGCGCGGGGGCCCAGGCGGCGCCCGATGTCCTGCCGCGGGGCCAGTCTGAGGGAGGGAGTGCGATGCCGATCGGCGGCAAGGTGGTCATTACCTGCGCGGTAACGGGGTCGATCCATACCCCGACGATGAGCCCTTATCTGCCGTTGACGCCGGACGAAATCGCGCGCGACGCGATCGCCGCGGCGGAAGCGGGGGCGGCAATCCTGCATTTGCATGCGCGCGATCCCAAAGACGGCCGGCCGATTCCCGACCCAGATGTGTTTATGGAATTCCTGCCGCGGATCAAGCAGGCGACAAACGCCGTCGTCAACATCACGACCGGCGGCGGCCACGGCATGTCATTGGAGGAGCGCCTCGCCGCCCCGTTGCGCGCCCGGCCGGAAATGTGTTCGTTAAATATGGGCTCGATGAATTTCGGGCTCTACCCGATGCTCGCTCGCTACAAGGATTGGAAATATCCTTGGGAGACCCAGCATCTCGAAATGACCCGCGACTTCATCTTTCGCAATACGTTCGCCGATATCGAGCGCATCCTGAAGGAGTTGGGTGAGGCTTGCGGCACCCGTTTCGAGTTCGAGTGCTATGATATCGGCCACCTCTATAATTTGGCGCACTTTCTCGATCGCGGACTGGTCAAGCCGCCGCTCTTTGTGCAGACGATTTTTGGCATCCTGGGCGGGATCGGAGCTGATCCCGACAATCTCGTCCACATGAAGCACATCGCCGACAAACTGTTCGGCGACAATTACGCGTGGTCTATTCTCGCTGCAGGACGCCATCAATTGCCGCTGGTGACGATGGGGGCGATCATGGGCGGCAATGTCCGGGTCGGGCTCGAGGATTCGCTGTGGATCGGGCGCGGCAAGCTCGCCACCAGCAACGCCGATCAGGTCGGCCGCGTGCGTGCGATCGTCGAGAACCTATCGCTCGAAATCGCCAACCCCGACGAGGCGCGCGCGATGCTGGCGCTCAAGGGCGGCGACGACGTCGGCTTCTGATCGGG
>DASXMC010000565.1:0-11180 GCA_036495885.1 Allostellaceae bacterium
GACCTGGAATCTGCTTCTAACTGTATAGCCCAAATAGTGGTATGGTAATGGCGGTGGAGAATTCATTCTCCGGGTCCTAGATGACGTGGAGAGATCCTGGACGCTGGTAAAATGCAGCAGTCATACTCATGTGCAACTGTCCGCCGGCGTGATCGCGCCGAAACGCTGGCGCGAGCGTTAGCACCGATAATCCCTTTGAGACAGAATCAGAACGGGCAAGGACAGTAACATGAGCGCAACAATGTTCCTGCTGGATAAGAATCTCGGCCTTTCCGTTAACGAGAAGCCGTGGCCTGAGATCCTGTCCGCCGCTGGTATAAAGACGGTCGAGACAACCGACCTTCCCCACCTCGACGATATGGTGGCCAAGCACGAACCCGACATCGCGTTCATGCCCATCGCCGACTTCCACCGGCTGGTCGCGAAGGGTGACGACTACTACCGCGGTTTCGCCATCGCGACTTCGAAGTTCACGGGCACGACCAACCTGCCAAGCGTGCTCGTCGTTCGCAGGGACGACCCGGCGGCAAGCCTGAATGACCTGGAACGTGCGCGGTACGGCTACATCAACAAGTCGTGCTCATCGAGCTACTTCCCACCTGCGATCCTTCTCCAGAAGCAGGGCAAGAAGCTCGATGATTTCCTGGAGCTCGTGCCGACCGCGCCATGGCAGGGGCAGTTCGATGCCGTCGTGGCGAAGGAGGTCCGGGCGACCATGGCTCCCGAAGACGTCTGGAAGACCACGGATACGAACGCCCGCGATGCAAAGATCATCGGCCGCTATGACAACGCCACCACGCCGCTGGTTGTCGTGCGGCAGGGACTAGATGAGGCGGTCAGCAAGACGCTGCTCGACGCCTTGGTCTCGTGGGTGCCGAAGTGGGACGCGGTGTACGGCGCTTTCCGGCCATATTTCTATGCTGACGTGCATCACTTCTTCCACGACCTGGACCAGCTTCCCCCCGGCATGTGACATTGGATGCCTCAGCGAAGGAATCTGACGGTTCACAAGGGGAGGACGCGGAGCTAGGCTTCCGGATCAACGTCATTGACAATTTCATCTTATTGTGATATTGGCAACGCTCTTTGGAGATTACAAAAGCATGGTTGTGTCTCGCCCTCCTCCTTGATTGGGGAGGGGTGGGGTGAGCGCCGCCTCCATTTACCCAAGCTCGCGCCGTCAGGCGGCGCGCGCCGGCCGCACCCGGCGCAGCGCGTTGACGATCATATCGGTGTCCATGACGTCGCCAAAGATGTTGTAGAACGCGGCGAGGGCGGCGTCGTGCTCCTCCTGAGTCGAGGCGGCGTTGCCGTCGCTGACCATAACCGTGCGGAAATTGGTCATGTTGGCGTCCCGCGCCGAGCTTTCGCAGCACACATTGGTGACGGTACCGGCGATCAGTACGGTGTCGAAGCCGCGCGCCCGCAATCGGTCGGGCAATTCCGAGGTACCCGGCATAAAGGCGCTGTAGCGGTATTTTTTGACGATCTCGTCTTGCGGCCGCACATCGAGATCGGGCCACAGCTGGTGGCCGAGGGTGCCTTCGGAAAGGGCGGCGATCCGTTTCTCGCGCATCTCGGGCGAAGCCATCTGATGCGCCACCGACCACTCGTCGAGGCAGCTTGCGTCATGGGTCATCTGGATCCAGAACACCCCGCCTCCGGTCTCGCGCACCGCCGCCGCGAGCCGGTTCACCGCCGGGACGATGTCGCGCGCCGCCGGGCATACCGCATGTCCGACAGCATCGTTCATAAAGGCGTGCTGCAGATCGATGACGACGAGCGCAGTGCGCGCCGGGTCGAGATCGGCATAGCAGTGCTCGCCGCCGCGACGGGCAATAACGCGCTCGACGATAGCCTGCGGAATAGTGGCACCATTGAGTTTCATGACGGCCTCCCGGTTGGTCGCAAGAGCCTATCGCCTTGGCGGCGGGGCGGGTACCTACAATCGCGCGAGCGTCATATCGCGCGGAGGGGTGCGGCTTATGATCCTGGTGTTCGGCTCGATCAATGTCGACGTGATCGTACCGGTTCCGCATTTGCCGCGACCGGGCGAGACGGTGCTGGGCGGCGCCTACTCGCTGTTGCCCGGCGGCAAGGGCGCCAACCAGGCTTTGGCGGCATGCCGGGCCGGAGCCGATGTCGCAATCGCGGGTGCGGTTGGCGATGACCCCTTCGCGCCGGTGGCGCTCGACCCGCTACGCCGGGCCGGGATCGACACCCGGTTGGTGCGCACCGTCGATATGCCGACCGGCTGTGCCACAATCATGGTGGGAGAGGGCGGGGAGAACATCATCGCCGTTGCGTCGGGCGCCAACGCGGAGGTGCGCTGCGATCAGGTGCCGGACGCGGTTCTCGGCCCCGGTCTGGCTCTAGTAGCACAAATGGAGGTGCCGCCCGCCGAGACCGCCGCGATGATCCGCCGGGTGCGAGCAGCCGGCGGGTCGGTGGTGCTCAACCTCGCGCCGGCGCTGTCGCTAGCGTCCGGGCTATTGGGTGAGATCGACCTCGTCATCGTAAACGAGCGGGAGGCTACAGCCCTCGGCGCCGATCCGGTGCCGCTTGCCGCTCGGCTGCGGCAGGGGCTGGTCGTTACCCGCGGCGCTGCGGGAGCGGTCGCCTATTTCCGCAATGGCTCTACGATCCCGGTGCCAGCGTTGCCGGTGGTCGCGATCGACACCACCGGGGCCGGCGACACCTTTGTCGGAGTGCTCGCGGCGGCACTCGACCAGAGGATGCCGCTCGATGCCGGATTGCGGCGGGCGAGTGCTGCGGCTGGCCTCGCCTGCCTCGCGTCGGGTGCGCAGAGTGCTATGCCGGATCTGGCGGCGATCGAGAAGGCAGCTGGGCTGTTGGGGTACTCCTAGCCCCGATTGTCTCGAACGGCGCCGCGCAAAACCCGGCAGTGATCGCGAAATTCGTCGAGAACCGCGACGTAGACGTGGCGTTTGAACGCGACAATCAATTCGGGGAGCTGTTCGGGATTGACCCAGCGGTACGCATCGAACTCCGCATGTTTCGACCCCAGCTCGATATCGGTATCGCAGCCGGTAAAGCGCATCAAAAACCATTTCTGGCGCTGGCCACGAAAGCGGCCGCCCCACTTCCGTCGGGCGAGCTCGGGCGCGAACTCGTAAGTCAGCCAGTTTCGGCTTTCGGCGACAATTTCGGCCTTGGCGGTGCCGATTTCCTCTTCGAGCTCGCGCATCGCGGCTTCGCGCGGCGTCTCTCCCCAATCGATCCCGCCCTGCGGCATTTGCCATGCCGGTGTCGCCGGCATGTCGGCCCGGCGGGCGACCAGCACCTGCCCGCGGCCGTCGATCAGCATGATGCCTACGCAATCGCGATATCGTGCCTCCTGCCGATATCGCGTCCGCTCATTGTCTATCGGCATCTCCGCTCCGCAGACACTCGCTTGCTTGTCGTTTAGTTGACCAGTTTGGCGTTGTAGATCCCCATGCCGCGCAGCATGTCAACCGCCCGCGTCATTTGATAATCGGTGGCAGTGCCCATGATGGCGGGGTCGACCGAGTTCGCGATATCGGCGTCGTCGCCGGCCTCATCGGTTTTGACATCGGAGGCATCCGCGACCTTTGCCCCCTTCTTGTTGACCGGGGGTTCGATCTTGGCCGCTTCGACGATGATGTCGGGCTCGATGCCTTTGGCCTGAATGGATCGTCCCGATGGGGTGTAGTAGCGCGCGGTTGTCAGCCGCATCGCCCCATGTCCGGGGAGCGGAATGATGGTCTGCACCGAACCTTTGCCGAACGATCGCGTGCCCAACAGGATCGCCCGATGGTGATCCTGCAGCGCACCGGCCACGATTTCGCTTGCTGAGGCTGATCCGCCATTGATCAACACCGCGATCGGCAGCCCGGCGGCGATATCACCCGGTCGCGCGTCAAAACGCTGCGCATCGTCGGAACGACGGCCGCGCGTCGAAACGATCTCTCCCTTTTCGATAAAGGCATCGGAAACCGCCACCGCCTGATCGAGCAGCCCGCCCGGATTGTTGCGCAGATCGAGAACAATCCCGCGCAATTTGTTCCCGGCCTGTTGCTTGATGCTTTTCATCGCATTGTTGAGCCCGACATCGGTCTGCTCGTTGAACGACGTGATCCGGATATAGCCGATGTCGTCGCCAACCATATGCGAGCGCACGGACTGAATTCGGATCGTCGCCCGGGTCACCTTGACATCGAACGGGTCGCGTCCTTTGCGCCGGATCGTCAATCGGATATCGCTGTTGATCGGACCCCGCATCTTGTCCACGGCTTGCGGCAAGGTCATGCCCTGCACCGCCTGGCCGTCGAGTGCCGTGATAAGGTCACCGGGCTTCAGCCCGGCGCGCGCCGCCGGAGTATCGTCGATCGGTGTGACGACCTTGACGATGCCGTTTTCCATCGAGACTTCGATGCCTAGCCCCCCGAATTCGCCTCGGGTCTGCACCTTCATGTCGTCAAAATTCTTCGTATTCAGATAGTTCGAGTGCGGATCGAGCGAGGTCAGCATGCCGTTGATCGCCGACTCCATCAGCTGGTCATCATCGACTTTGCCAGCATAGTCGGCGCGCAGATCCTCGAACACTTCACCAAACAGATTAAGTTGCTTAGACGCGTCGGAGTCCGAGGCGCTGGGGGCGGCGACACCGATGTCCTGCCTCAATGCAAACGCCAACACCGCCGCGGCGCCTGCCGCAATCAGACTCAAGCGCCTCATCTATTCACCCTAAGATTGATCAGGATTTTTAACACGAGCCCATAATACCCGGCCAAATGCCCGCCAATCAACAACCGCGCAAAACTGCGACTAGTTGGCGCTGAGCCGGTGTTCCTGCAATCGGATCAAGGAATGGCCGGTCATCACCGTGGGCTTGTCGAGGCCGAGGAGGTCCAAGAGGGTCGGGGCGACATCGGCCAAGCACCCGTCTTCCAGAGCGGCGATCGCCGCCGGCGGGTGAACAATCAGGAACGGAACCGGGTTCAGCGTGTGCGCGGTATGCGGACCGCCGGTGTCGGGGTCGCGCATCATCTCGGCATTACCGTGATCGGCGGTAACGACGAGGGTACCGCCGGCTTTCCCGACCGCGGCTGCAATCCGCCCTAGGCAGGCGTCGATCGTCTCGACCGCCTTTACCGCAGCGTCGAGGCGACCGGTATGCCCGACCATATCGGCGTTGGCATAATTCAGCACGATTGCGTCAAACCGACCGGCCTCGATTGCCTCGACGACCTTGTCGGTGACCTCGATCGCCGACATTTCCGGCTGCTGATCGTAGGTCGCGACTCGCGGTGACGGCACTAGTATCCGCTCTTCGCCGGGAAAGACCGTCTCGCGCCCGCCGTTAAAGAAGAACGTCACATGGGCATACTTCTCGGTTTCTGCGATGCGCAGCTGGGTCAGCCCCGCTCGCGCCAAGATCTCGCCGAACGTGTCGTCGAGGTTTTCCGGCGGAAACAGCGTGGCCAGAAAACGGTTGAGTTCGGTCGAATATTCGACGAGACCGAGTGCCGTCGCGAATTTGACCTGGCGGCCGCGCGCAAATCCGGGAAAATCCGGATCGAGCAGGGCGGCGGCGATTTCGCGCACCCGGTCGGCACGGAAATTGGCGATCAGCACACTGTCGCCGTCGCGCATTCCACGATACCCGGCGATCGGAGTCGGCGCGACAAATTCGTCGGTCTCGCCGCGGGCATAGGCGGTGGTGATCGCATCGGATGCACTCGCGGCGGGTTCGCCCGCGCCGTCGACAATCGTCCGATAAGCCCGCTCGACGCGGTCCCAGCGTTTGTCACGGTCCATCGCGTAATAGCGGCCGCAGACGCTGGCAATCCGCAGATCGTCGAGTCCGGCGATGTCGCGCTCAAATGTTTTGACATAAGAGCGAGCAGCCTCCGGCGGCGTGTCGCGGCCGTCGAGAAAAGCATGAACCGCCACCTTTATGCCAGCCTCGGCGACAATGCGGGCGAGTGCTGCGATCTGGTCCTGGTGCGAATGGACGCCGCCTGGCGACAGCAGTCCCATGACATGAGCAACGCCGCCACTTTCTTTGAGATCATCGATGAAGCTCCGCAACGCCGGCATGCGCGCCATTTCGCCCGAGGCGATCGCCGCGTCGATGCGGGGCAGATCCTGCATGACCAGCCGGCCGGCCCCGAGATTGGTGTGACCGACCTCGGAATTGCCCATCTGCCCGTCGGGCAGGCCGACGTAATGCTCGCTCGCCTGCAGGCGCGCATGCGGCCAGCGCGCCATCAACCGATGCCAGACTGGCATTCGCGCCTTCGCCATGGCGTTGTCGGGGGCGCTGTCGCGCTCGCCCCAGCCGTCGAGAATGCACAGCACCAGCGGACGCGGGCGGTTCGATGGGGCCATAATGTTCAACCTCGGGCAATGGAGCGGTCCTCTCTATATGCGAATCCACGCGACCCGCCTATCGTTCCCGTCGCGAGCACAGGCGGGCTTGATCCAGCCTCCAGTCACCTCAGAGATGTGCCGCAAAACGCCGATCGCCTTTCGGTTTTCTCGATCTGTTCACGACCCCGCCGCGCTCATTAGACGAGGTGGTATGCAATTTCAACTCGACCGGCCGCCGGGTTTACTGGCAGCATCAGCCGATGATGAAATTTCCGGCAATTGGCCGCGACACGCGGATCAACGCGCTGCTCGGCACCGGCCATTTCCTGTCTCACTATTACCAGTTGTGCCTGCCGCCGCTATTCATTGCCTGGCAGAAAACATTTGGCGTGTCGTTTGCCGAGCTCGGGCTGGCGATCGCGGCGATGGCGGCCTCGACCGCAATCCTGCAGACCCCGATGGGGTTTCTCGTCGACCGCTATGGCGCACGGCCGTTTTTGGTCGCCGGGACCGCAACGATGGCGCTGTCGGTCTCGGGAATGGCGTTTGCCACCTCGTTTTGGCAGATCATCGGCCTGGCGCTGCTGTCGGGATGCGGCAATTCGGTCATCCACCCGGCCGATTACTCGATCCTGAGCGGGTCGATCAACCGCGCCCGGCTCGGCCGCTCGTTTGCGTTTCACACCTTTGTTGGAAATATCGGCTTTGCCGCCGCACCCCCGGCGACCGCAGCGCTGAGCCTCCTCCTGGGGTGGCGCGGCGCGTTGCTGGTGGTCGGTTTGGCGGGCGTGCCGGTGGTGCTCGCGATCTTGTGGCAGAGCCGCATTCTTGTCGATCAGCGGCAACGACCGCACGAGCGTGCCGCGGGGGCCGCCCCCTCCGGCATGCGGATGTTGCTGAGCCGGTCGATCATGATGTTTTTTGCCTTCTTCATGGTTTCGGCCGCGGCCGGCGCCGGCATTCAGTCCTGGCTCATCACGATCCTGCACCGGACTTACGGGATGCCGATCGCCGCGGCTTCGTCGGCGCTGACCGGCTGGATGGTGGGCTCGATCTGTGGCGTATTGCTCGGCGGTTGGGTCGCCGACCGTACCGATCGCCATCTGCCGTTTGTCGTCGTCTTGACCACCGGAGCGGCGGCGATCCTGCTCGCGATCGGCCTTGTCCCCATGACCGTTCTGGTGACGATCGGCGTGCTGTTCGTCGGTGGTGTCATGACCGGCGCCAGCCGCACCCCGCGCGACGTAATGGTCAAAGATGCCGCCCCGCCGGGCCAGATCGGCAAAGTATTCGGCTTTGTCAGTTCGGGAATGTCCTTGGGTGGTGCCATCATGCCGGTGCCCTATGGCATGATCATCGATTCTGGGCGGCCGCAATTGGTGCTGGTGGTCGTCGCCTCGCTGCTAATGGCGAGCTTGTTCTGTGCCGGCGGCGCACGCATTCGCTTGTCCTGTCCGGTTGTGCCTGCGCCGGCCGAGTAACCGGGCGGAGTTAGCCCGCCTTGCCGCACATCGGGCGTCAGGACCGGTTTGGCTCGACCACGACGCAAGGCAGTTGGCGCCGGTTGAGATTGGTGCAGGCGTTTTCTGCCGCACTCGCGGAGAGATTGACAAGCCGGGCGCGGTAAAGCACCGAACCGGAATTGGCGATCGGCGGCAAGGCGATGGCGGCGGCGCGAAGCTGGCCCGGCGCCTGGCTGCGCGCTGCCTCGGCTACGGCGTGGGCCAAGGCCGGACTGGCAAAGGCGCCGACCTGGATCCCCCAATCACGGTCGGGCATTGCCAACAGATGCGAACCTGCAGAAATTGCCACGGCCCTCGCTGAATGGGGCACCGGCTCCGCCGGGTACCGATCGGCACCGGATATTGCAGACGCCGACGGTGCGATGGTTGGCGGCAAGGAAACGTCGGCGAGAGCTGAAGCCGGCCTGCGGCAAGGATGGTCGGGATCGAAAGCGGCGTTCGGGTCGCAACCCCCAGCCGAGGCGAGTTGAATATTGGACGAAATCGGCGCGATCTGCCGACACGGATTGTCCAGATCATAGGCAGCGTTCGGGTCGCAGCCGCCGCTCGCCGACGGACGGATCAAGGCTTGCGGCGGCCGCGCTGCCGCAACCGCCCGGTTGACGGAAGTGCAAGGGTGGTTCGGGGTATAGGTGGTATTGAGATCGCAGCCCGCAGTACCGGTTTGCGCCACAAGCACTGGCTGCGCCGGCGGCGGAGAGGCCGAGGCGGCCGCCACCGCTCCGACCGAAGTGCACGGGTGCGCCGGGTCATAGGCGGCGCTGAGGTCGCATCCGCCGGCCCCGGTCTGCACCGCGAGCGCCTGCTGTACCGGGGTTGGCGCGGTCGCGGCCCGCATCAACGAGGAACAGGGATGATTGGGGTCGTAGGCGGCGCTCAAATCGCATCCGGCCGCGAGGCTCGCTGCGTCCGGTCCCGCCCGGTTGGCGCCGCCCGCCCCGACGATGGCGTACGTCGCCATTGGTCCGGACAGCGGCACCGCATTGCCCAGGTTCGGGGTGACCGAAGCCAGATAATTCACCGTCTCGTCCGGCAGGATCGAGGTTCCGGCGAGATAGGCGTCGACCCGATCCGGACCGGCATTGTACGCCGCAAGAAACCCGGGTGCGCCGAACCGATCGTACATCTCGCGGATATAGGCCGTGCCGGCCAGTATATTGTTGTGCGGGTCATAGGGATCGCTGCCGAGGCCGTTGCGCTCGCGCAACCCCTCATAAGTCTCGGGCATTACTTGCATCAACCCCATCGCCCCAACCGGTGAGACCGCCTGTTCCTCGCCACCCGATTCCTGCTGCATGACTGCGCGCACCCACTGTTCGGGCACGTTGTACTGGCCAGCCGCTTCGCGGATATAGGGCCCCCAAGGATCCTCCGGCGGGCCCGGCGGCGGATAGTAATGGGTGGGCGCCCACCCCACGGTCCCATAGCCGGGCGCGCCATAGGGCACCCGACCATATCCGCCAGGTTGCCCGCATGCGGCCAGCAGCAACGCCAACGCCGGCAGCAGAAACAGCCGCAGCCGAAGGTGGCGCCCGGCAATTTGCCCAGGGCGGCACCCGCGCTCAAATCCGTTCGAGAACCCCATTCGTCACACCGATAATGCTCGCGCATCCGTCCCGGTCTTGCGCCGGGCTTTATTAAAAAGCGGCGAATAACATGGTTGAACGGCGCTGACCAATCATCGTCGGTCGGTTGCGATCCAAGACGTCTGTTAAGTCGTCTTGCGTGGCGCTGCATCTCGCAAACCAGGCGCTTGTCAGTCTCAAGCGCGATTGCCATGCCGAGGCCGTAGTCTTTACCAGTCTCGAACACCGCGCGAATCGGGCGTTTGCAGTGAGCGCAGTCGCCGGGAATTTCGGGAAACCTGTTACTCATACCGCGGACGGTAACGCGGGTGGGAAGAGGCGCATCGAGGCCTTCCGTCGCCCCGGAGCCGCCACCGCTCCCACCTATCGTCAGATTTTTTTACAGGCCTTATGGTGCACTCCGTCAGACTGCCAGATCCCGGCATAAATCTCTAACGTATTGATAACGCTTGAGATCGCCCAAGCACGACAACCATCCTCGCACCTTGTTTGAGCAGGCCTTTGCTGTCGGCGGGATTTACTCTTTTGCTACTCGTTTACCGAAATTGACGGGTCATTACTCTATTAACACGGGATTATTTAACGTAATCAATAGAATCTCGCACTGTAACACCACTTTCAATACCCTTATGGTGTTCGACTGCGCGCGCTGGTTGTTATGCGGCGCGCCGCAAGATGGGAGAGATTTATGCGGTATTTTGCTTCAACGGCTCTTGCCGTGACGTTCCTCGCTGCGACACCGTTCGCGGCCTCGGCGGTAACCATTACAGGCGATTACAGTCTGGCGATTTCGAATGTGCATGGCGGCTGGTCACCGACCGCTTCCGGGAACCTTAGCGATGACTTCGCCAATCCGTTTAGTGTCGGGCTCGGCACCAACCCCGGCGACAAATCATCATCCGCGAACTTTTATACCGCCACCCCACCTAATTATGGACACGGCAGCGACGACACAGTGACGATAGCCGCGACGTTCACCAATCTCAGCGATGGCACCGCGAGCACTTCTACGAGCTATGCCGGGACCGCCACCTGGGAGGCCGACTATAATAATCAAACGGACTCGATCACGTGGAACGCACCCGATCCACTTGTGGTCGATTTCACAGATGGGGCGGTCGTGGATATCACGCTGAATAATGCGTCCGATTGGGCTATTGTTCCGACCCTTAGCTTTACACTGGTCGACGGGCCCACGGAGCGGGTTCCCGAGCCCAGCACATTCGCTTTGCTCGGCGCCGCTCTTGCTCTCTTCGCCGGCGCTTTGGCGAGGCGCCAGCGACGGCAGCTCTATTAGCGCAGTGCCCTTGAGCCGACAGCCGCAAAATCGGGCAACCGGCCTTGTGGCCCAATTAAGTCCTAGCGGTTGTCGGGCATCGGTCCGCCGTTCAATTGCGGCAAACGCCGGTCCCTGGCACCTTGCGCCCGCGCTTGTGCCCACCCGGCAGATCGGGGAAACTCGCGGCCATCGCCGAGGGAGGATCGCGATGCGCAGGGTTGGTCCGCACAGCTACACCGAAGTTTATTTCGCCGGCTGCAATCCGAGCTTTGTCGAGACCAGCGACGGCTATGTCATGATCGACTCGCCGCAGCAGCCGATCGATGCCGTGCGCTGGCGCGAACATATGGAGGACAAGGCCCCGATCCGCTATCTCATCAACACCGAGCCGCATGGCGACCACATTTCCGGCAACGCCTATTTCACCAACACCAA
>DASXMC010000566.1:0-1508 GCA_036495885.1 Allostellaceae bacterium
TTCGACCCGCTCGGGCCATTGTCGCTGCGCTGGCGGTACTTGCCGACGATCGCACCCTGGCTTGTCCGCTTTATCCGTGCCGGGAGCCCGCAAAAGGTGCATGCCCAAGCCCGGGCACTGCGCCCGTTGGTCGGCGCCACCCTGGAGGCGCTGATGCCGCTCGTCCGCGACGCCGGGGCTGAGGACCTCGTCCACCGATTTGGTCATCTTTACGTCTACCGCTCGCCGCAAGGGCCGGAAAAGGAGCAGCTCGCCTGGGACTTGCGGCGCGAGAACGGGGTCGAGATCGACCAATTCGACGCCGACGAGTTGCGCCAGCTCGAACCGGTGCTGTCGCGCGATTACCAGCGCGGCATCCTGGTGCGCGAAAATGGACACACCTCGAACCCGCTCGGTCTCGTCGAGCGCCTGCTCGATCGGTTCCGGCGTTCGGGCGGTGAACTGGTCCGGGCGCGGGCTCACGCCTTCGAACTCGACGGGCGCCGGCTCGCTGCGATCCGCACCGACCATGGCGAGCTTCCGGCCGACGCCGCAATCGTCTGCGCCGGAGCGTGGTCAAAGCCGCTCGCCGAGGCTCTCGGCGACAAGATCCCACTCGAAACCGAGCGCGGCTATCATCTGATGATCCGCGATCCCGAGGTGATGCCGCGCATCCCGACGGCCGACGCCGACGGCAAATTTGTCGCTACACCGATGGCGAGCGGGCTGCGCTTTGCCGGTACGGTCGAATTGGCCGGCCTCCTCGCGCCGCCCGATTGGCGCCGCGCGCGGATCCTCCTCGAGCAGGGGCGCCGGATGCTGCCCGGCCTTGCCGCACAGCATCCCGAGGAACGCATCTCGGTTTGGATGGGCCACCGCCCGAGCCTGCCCGACTCACTGCCGCTCCTGGGGCGGTCCGGTGCCACTCCCGACGTGATTTACGCCTTTGGCCACGGTCATGTTGGCATGACCGCCGCCCCGATGACCGGCAAGGTCGTCGCCGATCTCGTTGCCGGGTGCCCGCCGAGGATCGACATCGCGCCGTTCGCGCCGTCCCGGTTCGCTTAAGCTTAAGCGATATACAATACTGTCGCTTCTTATAGGGATCAGTCTTAGGCTCTAAAACGTTCCTGCGATTTTGACAGTCGGACCCCTTTTTTTCAACGTAGATCAATGGGAACCGTAGAAATATGCGGCCGTTAGCGGTTCAAGCTGCCGCGCTAGGTCTTATCTTCCGGCAGCGAAACTTTGACGGAGGGTTCGTTATAATGCCTGATCGTGATCAATCCCATACTTCGAATCGCGGCTTCGCGTCGATGGACGAAGAGAAGCAGCGCGAAATCGCCAGCAAAGGCGGTCAAACCAGCGGCGGCAACTTCAAAAACGACCCTGAGCGCGCCTCCGAGGCCGGCCGCAAGGGCGGGCAGAGCGTGCCAGCCGACGAACGCAGTTTTTCGCGCGACCATGAGCTGGCGTCCGAAGCCGGCCGGAAAGGCGGTGAGCATAGCCATGGCGGCCATGAGGGCGGC
>DASXMC010000567.1:0-14184 GCA_036495885.1 Allostellaceae bacterium
TCGCTGTCGGCATCAACGCTCCGTTCCATCTCGCCCGCGCCGCAGTTCCGCACATGCCCCGGGCCTTGATAAGAACGAATCGTGAAAGTATATGATCGCTTTGGCCGCTGACGCGCGTCGTCCCGGAGCCGTTTTGATGCAGCAAATAAATCACCCTTCGCCTGTTCCGCCCTGTTCTCTCCTGTTTTTCGGATCCGGAAGTGAGGACTCTCAATAAGTTGGTCGTGATTTGTTTCGCGCGCCACGCGTGCGGCGTTCGCGGATCTGATCGATAAAAATTGCCATGATCGCATGACACGCAGGCATCGGTTGCGCCGCGGCGGGCGGGCGGCAGCTCACTCTCGGCGGCGGCGGCCGCCTATAGCGGCAGGAAGAGCGACGGGTTTGATGGTTCTTGTGTTGGTGTTCGCAGCGGCGGCGGCGCTATGCCCGCGGCTTCGGTCGGCCGGTTGGGCTTTGCCGCGAAATTCCCGGTTCCGCGAGATAAATTCCCGGTTCGGCGACGCGAATTCCCGGTTCGCGCTGCCGTCGATCGGCTCTAACTCTTTGAACATTCACACTTTTACCGAGAGAATGGGTGGTTTTGGGCAAAATTTCCCGGTTATTTCCCGGTTATACGGAAATTTGGCCGCGCTGGGGCGCAGGGTCCGCCACACCGCCGACCGCGCGAACGGCCGCGAAGAGTTGCGCCACCGGTTCGCGCGACAGGCCGCGGGAGACAAAGACGAGCCGCGAGCGGTGGTCGAGATCGGGCCAATCTTCGAGCTCGACCGGGGGGTGCGCCAGATGCTGCACGATGTGGACGACGACCGGGCCGCGGCATTCGGCGATGGCGAGGATACCCTTGACGCGCAGCAGGTCGGGGCCCCGCCGGGCGATCAGCACCGCCATCGCCTGCTCAAACGCGCCCCAAGGTATCGGCTCCTCGAACAACAGCGAAAAGCTGTCGAGGCCGTGACTGTGCGCAGCACCCCCGAGGGCGAACGCACGGTGCGGCATGGCGGGCTCGTCGAGTACGAAACCGGGGTCGATCGCCCCGTTGTTGGCGATCGCGACAGTTGCGGAAGTCAGACCGGCGATCTGGGCTTTGAGGCGATCCGCCATGCCACTGTCGGCAAGATCGGTTTTGCTCAGGATGATGCGGTCGGCGAGCGCCACCTGTTTTCTCGCTTCGGGCATTCGCTCGAGGTTGTCGGCACCGGCAACGCAATCGACGACGGCAATCAGCGCTTGCAGGTGGAATTCGCGCCCGAGCGCGCGATCGGTGGCAAAGGTCTGCAATATGGGGCCGGGATCGGCGAGCCCCGAGGTCTCGATGATCACCCGCTCGAAACTCGGCACCGCACCGCGGACCCGGTCGGCAAACAAGGTGCGCAGGGTTTCCTGCAGATCGGTGCGCAAGTTGCAGCACAGACAGCCATTGCCGAGCAGCACGGTGACGTCGCTGCTCGACCGCAACAGGGCTTGATCGATGCCGATCTCGCCGAACTCGTTGACGACGATGGCACTGTTGGCGGCTTCCGGCCGGGCGAGCAGGGTGCGGATCAAGCTCGTCTTGCCAGAGCCGAGAAATCCGGTTACCGCGATCACCGGCAGCCGCGGCCCTCGCACGCGCCGCTGACGCCGCCCGAACGGCTGCACCTCGCTTCCGGCAAACAGCGCCGAGGGACGCGACCCGGCGATGGTTCCAGCGGCTTCGGGAAGGCGGCTCATGCCGCCCAGTCTAGTGGATCAGCGCAATCGCCGCGAGTGTTGCTCGCACCAGTGCCCACCACAGCAGCACTGACGTAAGGACCATGCCGACCAACACCGCGACGCGACCTCTGGAGAGCTTGGTCTTGCGAGGATCGGTTATTGTCGCTGGTTGCGCCGGCAGCGCTGCCCAAGGACTTTGGTGGACATCCGTCCCACCGACCGAAAGGCTGATCGCCGGTTGCGATTGCAAAGATTCGTTCTGTTCTCGAGTCTTGTACCGAAGCGCCGACATGAAGAAGACGTCCTCAGCTGCTGTCGCCCAACATATTGCGGCGGGTGACGGCAATCGGACGTCAAAAGCACGTCCAATCTTTCGGCGACAGCAATCAAGACTATCTGGTCAATCGCCGCCGTTTGTCCGACAAGATCTTGAGAAAATCTATAGTAACACCGATGTCAGTCGTCATCAGGCAAGAATGAATCTTGGCAAGAGGCGGCGGCTCACACCGACTATTGCTTGGCCCGACCAATGGGATGTCCTGACCGCGCGCCTTTGTCTCAGAAGTCCATCTCGAGCGTGTATAAACCGCCGACGTGACGGTCGACCGTGTACACCACCTGGCGCTCGTCGACGAACACATCGTTGATCTGGATCGCCCCGCCCGGCGCTCCCGCGGGCGGCTCGGGGACGAAGTAGCCGATTTCCGACGGCTGATAGGGGTTCGAGGTGTCATAAGCGCGCAGACCGCCGTTGAAATAGGTCGCAAGCACCACCCGATCCGATTTCCAGGCGTTGGGCTTTGGCACATTCTCGTAGAGATTGTGGGCGCCGTAGCGGGCGCCGCGGCGCTGATAGGTTTCGAGCGGCGGCAATGGACAGGTCGCGATCGGCACCGGATTTTCTTCCATTCGACCGTCGACGATCCACACCAGCTTGGGCCAGTCGGCACCCTCGGTGCGCACGCATTCGTCGCTGACGATGAAGAGGCCGCGATCAAAGAACGGGACGACGGTGTGGGTGAAGCCGTGATAGGGCGGATGGTAGTCCCAGCGTGCGACCATCCTGGGGTTCGCCTTATCCGCGATGTCGAGAATAATGAGCCCGCCGTCGATGTAGCCGAGATAGGCGCGATCCGGCCGCTCGGGATAGACATTGGTGTTGTGGGGGCGAAATCCGGTGTCGGCCCCTTCGGGATGACGCACCGGCGGCGGGGCATTGTCGCCTTGGCGGGTGCCCGGCAGCCACCAGCGTCCGATTTCGACCGGCTTGGTTGGGTTCTTTACATCGACGATCCGGTAGAACTGATCGTCCTTCGGGTGCGTCGGGTGAAAATCGGGGGCGCCCGAACTCATGTGAATGTATTCGCCGTCGGCAAACCATAATTGATGGACACCGCGGGAATCCGGCCCAGAACAGTCGAAAAACGTGATCGAGCGCGGATTTTCCGGGACCGAAATGTCGAACAATTCGAAACCAGCCGGTTGTTGGCCCTGCTCCTTGGTCTGGTAAGCAACGGCAAGAATATCACCCACTGTTTCCAGAGAGTTCGAACGCATATGCGATTGCGGCAGGTCGGTGCGAGCGACGATCTTGGGCTCACGCGGGTCGCTGACGTCGATCCCGGTGAAGTTTTTGGGCGCGCTTTCGTGCGCCAGCCACAGAATACGGCGGCCGTCCTTTGCGATCTGGATCGACATCCCTTCGCCGATGCCGCCAAAGCCGTCGAGCTGATGGTGCGCCAATCGACGAAAATTCCAGATTGCGGTGTCGGGCATCGGTTGCTCCTGGCTGGTGAAGAGAAAAGTTGAAGCGATCTCAAGACTCGTTGCGGCGCTGCGATCAGCGGGGCGACGCGCTTACGCCACCGCGCAGTCCCGCAGCGAACCGATCGGGCGGATTGGATCGCCGCACCGGCCCACCTCTCGCATAACCGGCATCGGTCCGCGACCCTCGTTCACGCAATCGCCATATATTCCCGCCGTCTTGGCGAACCAAAGCCTTGCGCGCCCGATGAGGCCGCGTCAAGCAGACGCGCTGCGAGTTCGGCCATAAGTAGCATAGAGACTGGCGCTTGCAGCCGGTTGCCGCTGCCGCGATACGCGACCGCTGACACTTTTCTGACGCGTCAAGCGATTGTATGACCTATAGATAGGGTTAACAATTTAGCAAGCCACGACCGGCTACAGTTGTCGCAGACGGTCGCTCGCCTACCGGGCTGGTCACCTGAATTGTAAACCGGGCCGCCTACTTTCGAGCCCCATGCCGGGGGCGTAACTCGGGAGCGGTCAGTCTGGAGTGGTGGTGCGAACGCCGTGCGGGAGACCAGGTTACGCAGATGTATCGCCTGACGACAGCTGCTTTGGCAGTCGCACTCGCCGCAGTGCCGGCCACTCCGCAGGCGGGTTCGCCGCAGACCTTGCGGCTGATTGCGCAGGCGGATTTGCGGATCCTCGACCCGATCTGGACAACGGCGACCATCACCCGCAATTACGGCTACATGGTCTATGACACGTTGTTTGCGCTCGACAACCATTTTCGCGCACAGCCGCAGATGGTTGACCGGTGGACCGTCGACAATGACCAGCTGAGTTATACGTTCACCTTGCGCAGCGGGCTCAAATTCTCCGACGGCCAACCTGTCCGCAGTCCTGATTGCATCGCCTCGATCAAACGCTGGAGCAAGCGGGACGCGCTCGGCCAGTCGCTCGCCACCGACATCGCGCAATATCGCGTCATCGACGATCATAACTTCTCGATCATCCTCAAAAAGCCGTTTCCGCTGCTGCTCGATGCGCTTGCCAAGCCGGACAGCAATGTACCGTTTATCATGCCGCAACGGGTCGCCGAAACGAGCCCGGACGAGCAGATCAAGGACACGACCGGATCCGGCCCATTCATCTTCGTCAAAGGCGAATGGGAGCCTGGTCACCAAGCGATTTTTGTCAAGAATCCGGAGTATCAGCCGCGCAACGAACCGACCAGCTGGGCCGCCGGTGGAAAATTGGTCCGCGTCGATCGGGTGGTCTGGCTCTACATCCCCGATCCGGCGACGGCGATGGCGGCGTTTACGACTGGCGAGGCTGATTGGTGGGAAAATCCGCCTCCCGATTTCTATCAGCTGCTTGCCGAAAACCCGAAGGTGACTTTAGCGCAATCCAGCCCGCTCAGCGTTGCGGGCGTTCTTCGCTTCAATCAGCTGCAGCCTCCGTTTGACAACGTTAAGATGCGGCTGGCGCTTTTGTACGCCACCAACCAAGCCGAATACATGGCGGCCGTCGCGGGCGACGCCAAGTACTGGCGCACCTGCTATAGTTTCTATGCCTGCGGGGGTCCGATGGCCAGCAATGCCGGGGCCGAGGCGCTGATCGGGCCGCGCGATTTCGTCAAGGCCAAGGAACTCATCAGGGACGCCGGCTATCACGGCGAAAAAGTCGTCTTGCTCGATCCCAGCGATTTTTTCGTCCTGCATGCGCTGGCGCTCGTGACCGACAATGTGCTCCGACGCGTCGGTATCAATGTCGAAATGCAGGCGGTTGATTGGGGCACGCTTGTCTCCCGCCGTGCCCTGAAGACATCGATCGACCGCGGTGGATGGAATATTTTCCTGACGATGTTTCCCGGTTTTGCCATCCTCGATCCCGGTGTCGATGCCCCGCTGCGCGCCAACGGCGCCGGCGCCTGGTTCGGCTGGCCCAGCGATACCATTATTGAAAAGTTGAGGAACGCCTGGCTGGTCGCCGCCGACGAGGCGCAACGCAAAACCCTCGCCGCAGATCTGCAACGCGAGGCGTTCAAGAGCGTACCCTATATTCCACTCGGCGAATTTTCCCAGCGCACCGCATTCCACAACAACTTGACCGGGGTCGACCTCGGCCCTGGATTATTCATGTGGAACGTCGCAAAAAATCGGCCGGAGCGAGCAAGCGATAACTCTCGATAACTTCGGTCAGGCGTATTTTCTTTGCTCTTCAGCAGCGGCCGGCATGCCGGCCGCAACCTCTTCGACCAAGCGCTCCTGATTGCCGATTGCCGTCGATTGAGGCAGGCCCAGCATCAGTTTGATATTTTGGATCGCCTGGCCGCAAGCGCCCTTGCCGAGATTGTCGAGCCGGGCGACCAGTACCGCCTGCCGGCGCGCCTCGTTGGCATGGACCCGGAGTTCGAGCGCGTCGGTGTCGTTGAGCCCTTGCGGCTCAAGCTTGCCCTCGGCGGTCGGCGCCACGACCGAAACCAACGCGCAATCGCGATAGCGCGCGGCCAACACCTCGAAGAGATCGGCGCCGCGCAGCACCCCCGGCAAGGTGTCGAGGTGGAGCGGCACCGATACTAGCATTCCCTGCCGGAAATGCCCGACTGATGGCACGAAAACGGGCCGGCGAGTGAGTCCCGAATAGAGTTCGGTCTCACCGACGTGCTTGTGTTCGAGGCCAAGCCCGTAAAGCTCGAAAGCCGGGCCCCCCGCGGTCTCGTGCGCCGCGATCATTGACTTACCACCACCCGAATAGCCGCTGACCGCGTTGATCGCGACTGGGTAATCGCGGGGCACGATTCCGGCATCGACCAGCGGCCGCAGCAGGGCAATGGCGCCGGTGGCATAACAGCCGGGGTTGGAGACCCGGCCGGCGGCGGCGATGCGTCGGGCCTGGCGTTCTTCCATCTCGGGAAAGCCGTAGGTCCAGTCCAGGTCCACGCGATGCGCCGTGCTGGCGTCAAGCAGTTTCGGCGCCTCGCGGCCGAGCCCGTCGGCCAGCGCCACCGCCTCGCGCGCGGCCTCATCCGGCAGGCACAGCACGACGAGATCGACAGCCGCCATCATCTCGCGGCGTGCCGCCGGATCCTTGCGCTGCGCCGGCTGCAGGCTTTCGACAGTGACGCCCGCCAGCTGTTGGAGACGGGTGCGGATGCCGAGCCCGGTGGTGCCGGCTTCTCCATCGATGAACACGCTGGGCCGGTTTCTGGCCATATCTTCCTTCTCGCGTGCAGTAATTCGGGTCTCTGAGGGGACCCATATTTGCCGCCCAATCCCCTAGCGCAATTGGGCGAGCGGTGCAAAACAGTTTTCCCGCGGCGCTACCGTCGTGCTTGATTAGCGAATTCCGCAATGCGACCGGCTGCGCTATCTTTCTTGATCAGGCTTGTGGAGGAGTATCGAAGCAATGGATGGAGTGGGCACACCGCTGAAATGCTTGACCGGCATCAAGGTGCTCGATCTGACCCAGTTCGAAGCCGGACCAAGTTGCACCGAAGCCCTCGCCTGGCTCGGCGCCGAAGTCGTCAAGGTCGAAAACCCACAGGGCGGTGAACCCGGCAGGTCCAACTTTCCCGGGCGGCCGGGCGCCGATTCCTATTATTTCTTCGAGTTCAACGCCAACAAGAAGGGGATCACGGTCAATCTCAAATGCGAGCGCGGCCTCGCTCTGGTCAAGGAGTTGGCGCGGAAGGCGGACGTCATGATCGAGAACATGGCGCCTGGCACGATCGAGCGCCTGGGCCTCAGCTACGACGTGATCCGCGCCAGCAACCCGAGCATCATCTACGCCCAGGTCAAGGGTTTTGGCGAAGGCAGCCCGTACGAGCACAACCTCGCCTTCGACATGATTGCGCAGGCCTGCGGCGGCACGATGAGCGTCACCGGCGAGCCGGACGGGGCGCCCTGCAAACCCGGCCCGTCCTTGGGCGACACCGGCACCGGCATGCTGATGGCGGTCAGCATCCTGGGCGCTCTCTACGAACGCCGCGCCACGGGCCAAGGCAGGCGTCTACAGGTGGCCATGCAGGACGCGATGCTGCACTACATGCGCTTTCCCTTCCAAGTGCAGGCGCAAACCGGCAAGCCGGCCGGCCGCGGCGGCGGCAGAAGCCTCGCCGGCGGTGTGGCGCCGAGTGGGATCTTCCCGTGCGCGCCGGGCGGACCGAACGATTGGATCTACGTCTTCGCCCGCCCGCGCGAGCACTGGCACCGCCTCTTAAAGGTGCTGGGTCGCGAGGACCTGATCGGCGATTCCCGCTACGAGACCCCGACGGGGCGCGGCGAGCGCGCGGACGAGGTCAACGAGATAGTCGCCACGTTCACCCGGCGCCACGACAAGCACGAGGCGATGCGGCTGATCGGCGCTGCCGGAGTTCCCGCCGGTGCCGTGCTCGACACGATGGAGTTGATCAACGAGCCCTCCTTCGAGCGCCGCGGAATTTTCCAGGTCATGGACCACCCCTCCGGGCCGTTCAAGATGCCGACCTGGCCGGTGCGCTTCGACGGCGCCCCGCCCAAGCTCGAGCCCGCGCCCCTGTTGGGCCAGCACTCGGCCGAGGTGTTCGGCGACTGGCTTGGTATGAGCAAGAGCGATGTCGAGGCGCTGCAAAAAGAAGGCGTGATCTGACCGCGGACCCTCACCCGCCTCGCTACGCTCGGCACCCTCCCCCGCAGTGCGGGAGAGGGGACCCGGCACGAGGCGCTGGGTGGGTGAGGGTGGCGGTGGCGGTCTCAAGAGAACGGCAGATCTAAAAGAGGAGGAACGCGATGGCGGAAGTGACCGGTAACGAGATCCTTGCCCGGTGCCTAAAGGCACAGGGCGTCAAGGACATCTTTTTTATTATGGGCGGGCCGATGCTCGACGCCGAATTGTTGTGCATCAAAGAAGGTATCCGCCTTATCGATACCCGCCACGAGCAGGGTGCCGCCTATATGGCGCAGGCCTATTCGCGGGTGACCCAGGGGCCGGGCGTCTGCATGGCGGCGAGCGGCCCGGCCACCTTGAATTTCAGCACCGGTCTCGCCAATGCGCTGATCGATTGCTGCCCGGTCGTGGCCCTCGGCGGGTCGAGCCCGATCAGCCAGTTCGGCCGCCAGGTCTTCCAAGAGATCGACCAGGTCAGAGCGCTCGATGGCTGCGTCAAACACTCCGATCGCATCCACAGTTTGAAGCGTATGCCGCGACAGGTGAATTTCGCCTTTCAGAAGGCGCTGAACGGCAAGCCGGGCCCAGTCTATCTCGACTTTCCCGGGGACGTGCTCTACACCGCGATCGACGAGGGCGACGTCGATTGGAGCTATATGGGCCGGCCGATCATCAAGGCGCGGCCCTATGCCGAGCCCAAGGTGCTCAACGCTCTGGTCGATGCGATCAACAGCGCCAAGCAACCGATCATCGTATCGGGCAGTGGTGTGTTGTGGTCGCAAGCCTGGGACGAGATGAGGGCGTTCGTCGAGAAAGCCGGGATACCGTTTTACACGACCCCGCAGGGGCGCGGCGTCGTACCCGACGACCACCCGTACTCCTATTTGACGATGCGCAATGACGCGTTCCACGAGGCCGACCTGGTCATCATCCTCGGCACGCGCACGAATTACGTAATCGGCCACGCCGCACCGCCGCGCTTCAGCGCCGCCGCAAAGATCGCGCGCATCGAGATCGACCCCGAGGAGCTGGGCACCTCGGCGCGCAATATCGACATCCCGATCGTCGGCGACTGCAAGTCGGTGTTGCAGCAGCTGTGCGAGGCGGTCGATGCGCACACATCGGACCGCTTCCAGGCTTGGCGGCAGAAACTCGCCGACGGCGAAGCGAAGAAGCGCACTCGCGCCGGCGGCAACTACCCAACCGACGGCGACATTCATCCGCTCAGGCTGTGCGAGGAAGTGAAGAATTTTATGCAGCGGGAGGCGATCCTCTCGGTCGACGGGCAGGAGATCCTCAATTTCGGCCGCCAATCGATCCCGACCTTCGTCCCGGGCCACCGGCTCAATTCCGGGCCTTTCGGCACGATGGGCGTGGGCCTGCCGTTCGCAGTCGGCGCCAAGGCGGCCAAGCCCGACGCACAGGTCATATGTTTGCATGGCGACGGGTCCTTCGGGCAGAACGCGATGGAGCTCGACACCGCGGTGCGGCACAAACTTCCGCTCCTGTGCATCATCAGCCTGAACGGCGGCTGGACCGCCGATCCAGAAGGCAACAAGCCCGGCCGCTATCTCGGCTATACCCGCTACGACAAGATGGCCGAGGCGCTCGGCTGCTACGCCGAATATGTCGAACAGCCGGAGGAGATCCGCCCGGCCTTGCAGCGCGCCTGGCGCAAGGTCGAGGAGGGCATGGTCGGCTTTGTCAACGTCAAGACCGACTATCGCGCCCGTGCCACGACCGTGCGCTTTTCCAGCCGCGAGACCTGAGCCGCCGCCCCGCATCATGAAAGGGGCGCTTTGAGGCGCCTCTTTACATCCAATGGCATCTATGCTGGCTCGCTGTCGTGGATCAGCGCCGTGTGGGTGATCTGAGCATCCCGACCCGATCGCGTGGGTGCCGAACGCCGGCTGACGGACGGGTCAACCGCCGTGTCCGGCGTGGCTCTCGGCTGCTGCGGGAAATTGCGCGACCTGGGCGGCGTCCGCGACAAGTGTGTCGGCGTCCGGTAAGCCGGCGGCGCTCTTCGCGGACCAGCGTGCGCGTGGATGACCCGCCCGGTCGAGCATCAGATCGGTCTCGCCACCGTCGCCGGGCGCACAAAAGAGCTGCAGGGTTGCAGCGACCGCGGGCGAGACCGTGGCAAGCGGAAGAGAGGGCGAACTACCCGTCCGCGGCGGCGGACCCGGCTTGAGATCGATTGCGACCTCACGCACCCCGGCATTTGTCAGCATTCGCCTCGCTGCGGTCAGTCGTGCGAGGCGCCCGGCGTTCGGCGGTGCGTCGAACAGCACTATCAGCGTCGGGCCGGTTTTTTCGAGCGCGGCCAAGGTCTGCTGCCGGCCATCCTCGATGAAGGCGAAATCGGGCATCGGCGGAGCGGCAAGGGGCGAGATTTGCGGCCCGACGGTGTGTGACAAGCTACCGGCGCCACGAGCGCGGACGAAGTTGATCACGTCCCACCGGTCTGCGGAACTCAGCGTACCCGCAAAACCGGGCATCGCTCCATCGCCCTTGCCGTGGCTGACCAACCAAAACAGATCGCCCGGCGTGTGCGCGAATAGGTGCGGTTCCAGGAGATCGGCCGGACGGATCGTCAGAGCCGCAGCGGCGGGGCCGTCTCCTTTGCCGCCGGCGCCGTGGCACAGCGCGCAATTCTCGGCATAGATATGTGCCCCTCGCGCCACTGAAGGGGCGGCATAAGGCTCGGCAGGGGCGAAAAAGCTCGTTGGATAGGCGGGTTCGAGCGCCGGGCGTACCACGAACACAGCCAGTGCTACCCAGACTAGCACACCAGCCCAGACAACAGTCATTGCGCGATAGCGTCCGGCAGCGCCGGTAGCGACACCGCCGACCGTAAATATTCCAGCCAGCACGCTAAAAATCACCAACTCAAAATTGGCTAGAGGGCGAAGCGCGCCGAGCTCGAGCCGAAACGGCAACGGCCAGCCCGGCTCGGTATGAAGGCCCGGCGGTAGGATGCCAAGTATAGCGACGATGGTGAGAACACAAAGGCCGAGCAAGGCCTCGATAGAGGCGTTGCGCGCCAGATGGCCGAGTGCGGCCTCGACTGGGCGATGCCGATCGCCTGCCCCGGCTGACAGCCGCGGCGCCATCCGCAGCAAGTTGACGGCCCCGAACACGACCATCACGATGAAGATCGCGATCTTCAGGAGCAGCAAGTGGCCATATCGGGTGCCGATCAACGCCGGCACGGTGCCGGCGAGGAACCACGTATTGATCAGCCCGGCGGTGAATAGAATGACCACACTGAGAGCCGCCAGGACCGAAAATCGCACCACGACGCGCCGGGCTGCCGATATCGCGCCGAGATCATAATTTCGCCGAGCTTCGGCCAACGACAGTGCGAGCGGAACCAGCGAGCCGACCCACGCGCCGGCCGCGAGCAGATGGATCACATCGGCGGCAAGGTGCAGATCGCCCGGCGCCCCGGGTGTTGCCGCGCCATGCCCGGCCCAGGCGAGCGAGGCGAGCAGGCTTGCGGCAAAGACCAACCCGGTCCAGCGCCATGACCGCCCGCGCCAGCCGTGCGGCATCATCAGCAAAACCGCCAGGATCACGGCGAAACCGGATCGTAAGATCCAGACTTCACCGAACTGCGTCCGGTTCAGCACGATTCCGATCACGCCTTGCGTCACCACATCCGCTGCCGACTGACCGCTCATTTGCGTCGAAACGAACAGCAGCCACGCTCCGCCCGAACAAAGCGCCAATACCAAGCTCGTCCAGGCGAGCACCGAAAGCCGTCGGCAGAGCCTCGGCGACGCGCTCGGGCCAGCGATCAAGCACAAAAAGGCGAAAACGCCGGCCAGCGATATTGTGGAGGCATAGTGGACCGCGCGCGCCGCGATCAGGAAATCTTCCATCGCGCTTCCTGCCGTGATTATGCGCTACCGCGGCGACATGCTCATTTCCCCGCGACCTCGAAATTGAAGTGACCCTGCGTCGTGTGCGTATCGACCGAGAGGGCGTGCCACGTAACGGTGTAGGTGCCGGGCGGCAACGGCTTTAGCGGCACCCGTAGCTCGGTCGGATCTTTCGGGTCGACCGCCGCTGCGGCGCTGTCGACGTTGGTGCCGGAATTATCGGTCACAGTCGCTGTCGTGAACGCCGGTTCGAGCTGCTGTGTGAACCACATCGTCACCGCGCCGGGTGGGCTCGGCACGGTGCTGCCGACCGAAGGGCTCGCATGGTCGAGAAAGGCGTGGGCGTCGGCGCCGCGGACCCCGAGCATGGCACCGGCAAAGAGGGCAGCGGCCACAATCGGATGGTTCCCTATCATTGCGAGAACCATTGCGCGATCGGCCGGCCGATGGAGTGCGGGAAGAGATCGTCGAGATAGAAATGCAGCTGCACGACGCCGCCGATCCCGTGTCCGGACAAGCTGTTGGTCGGGATGATCATCTCCGCGCCGACCTGGAAATACTGCCCGGCCCAGATCACACCTGGCTGCACCGTACCGGTTGTTGTCCCGCCATAGCCGCGGTTGAACGGCGATGTCAGGGCAAATTCGACGAGCGGGATCATGCGGTTGAAGGGCGGCCCGAGACCCATGTCGCGGACCTCATCTTGGAGATAGGGGATGCTGTACTCGATCGCAAAACCATAGAAGACGTCGTTCGGATTCTGCATCCCCATGCTCTTAGTCTTTGTCGGGAAGTCCACAGAGATGTTGCCGGTCAGGGCGAATGGGCGCAGCCACGGCAATGAATCGGGCAGATCACCAAAGCCTTTGCCGAAATCGAAGGTTGGCGACAGCGTCGTGAAATCCGGCGCGCCGACCGACAGGTTCCCGGTATTTGCCCAGGTGACATCTAGTGCGGCGAGCGCCATCGCCTCATGCGGCGCGTTGATGAACAGCTGGTATTGCGTTCCGGTGGTAAGTCCGGTCCAGCCGGTGAGGGTCGGTTGGTTGGCTGCGTGGATGTGCGCCCAGTCGCTGCCGATGGTGAAGTCCCAGTTGGGGGTGATCAGCATCGACAGATCGCTGCCGATATCGAGTTCGCGCGAGCCGTCGCTCTGGGTCGGATTGAGAGAGATGGTCGGCAGCGACATTTCGCTGGCGACGAACGGGTCGTCGGTCAGGATCGTCGCCGGAAAAAAGCGGTCGCCGGCAAAGCCGTGCGCCATGGCTTCGGCGCCGGGCAACAGGGCGACAGCTGCCGCGGCGAGGCCACGGCAAAGTGCGCGGTGCATGATCGTGCTCCCAAAGAATCGCGGAATGCCGGATCGCCGCGATGCGGCTCCGGCGAGTTCGGCTATGTCGTCAGGTCAGCCGTTGCGATCGGGGGAGCGCGGGAGCGGTAGGCGGCCGCGGGTGCGGCAGGCGGGTCGCTGGCGATCGCCGTCAGCAGGACTGGAGCATCGATGCGAACCGGAGCCGACAGCAGGATGGCGCTGACGGGGGCGAAGCCGGCGAGGGTGCTGAGCGAACTGCAGACTGCGCAATCGGTGTGGTGGTGCTTGTCGTGGCCGTCGGAAGTATGGTCAGCGTCATTGTGCCCGGTGATCAGCGACAGCAGCCGCCAACTGAAATCGTGGTCGGCGGCGCCCGAATCTTCCCGCTGTGCCGCGGCTTCCAAATCGTGAGCGAGGTCAAAGGCGAGGTGAACCGGCACGAGCGCGTTGATGGCGAGTGCCACCACGCCGAGCCACGCCGCGAGGGTTCTCAGCCTCAGCCGATCTGGCCGCATCACCCGCATCCCGAGAGCGCCGGCTACCTTGGACGGCGCTTAATATCGAGCGTAGGAAGGATTGGCGGAACTGTCCACCACCGCTCTTTGTTGCTTCCGCCCGGTGCCACACTGTAACGTTGAATGATGATTCCCGAGGTTGAATGATGATCCCCGGGCCGTCGGGAGAGACAGCAGTCGTGAGATCGCGGGACATCGAGCGCGCCGTTCTTCGCGCGCAGCAGCTCTGCGCGGCGCACGGCGGTCGCTTGACGCCGATGCGCCGACGCGTGCTCGAGCTGATCCTCGCTGCCGATCAGCCGATCGGCGCGTATGCGCTCCTCGCCGCTCTGCAGAGCGAGCGCGGCAAGATCGGCCCGCCGACGGTTTATCGCGCTCT
>DASXMC010000568.1:0-1623 GCA_036495885.1 Allostellaceae bacterium
GCCGTTGACGATGACGTGATCGATGCCGACCGCATCGCGCCTGACCTGCACGCCGCCCGCCGGCAACGTCGCGACCGGCTCCCGCGGTTTGGATGCGATCGTATCGGGGTCGAAGATCGTGATGTCGGCGACCTTGCCGGCGGCGATAAAGCCGCGATCGGTAATGTCGTGCATCAGCGCCGTCTTGCCGGTTAGCCGATAGACTGCCTCTTCGAGCGTCATCACCTGCTCTTCGCGCACCCAATGGCCCAGCAGGTTCGTGCTGGTCTCGTGCCGGTCGGCGGTGTGCGGCCGGCCGCCGCCGTCGCTGGTGCCGATCACGGTATATTGCGAGCCGAGGATGTGCTTTTGCGTCTTCGGATCGTTATTGCGGTCGATTGCCTGGAAGCAAGTCTGCAAATCCTCGTCGAGCGACAGATCGAGGAAGGCGTCCATGATGCCCTTATTTTGCTCTTTCGCGATCTGCTCGATTGTTTTGCCTTCCAGGTGACGGTTCTGCCCCTTTGCCGTCATGAACACCTCGACGAGATCCCAGCGGCGGTTGAACAGGCCACGGGCGCGGCCACGCCGGTCGGTCATGCCGCCCTGTTGATCGACCGTGCCTTCGACTGCCTCGGCCGACATGGCCTTGCGGACTTCCGGGTCACGGAAAGCGCGCATCCGATCTTGATAGGGCAGAGCCATGACTCGATCCCAAGTGGGCATGCCGCGAAAGAAGCCCTCGGGATGGGTGATGTCTTCGTCCTGCGGGACGTTGAGCCCGCGCTGCAGATCAAAGATCGCGCCAGCGACGGTCGAGAGGCACGAGCCGTAGCAGCGGGCACCGCTTTTGAACCCGTCCTCGAGCCATTTCAGGTGCTCGACCCATTCATCGGGGTTGCCGATCGGATCGGACATCAAGTTGTAGATTGACGGACGGCCGGTGCGGGCCGCCAACTCGCGCGCCACCGCCCGCGTCTGCTTGGTGCCGCCGGGTGCGCCGCCAGCGACCTGGAAGACGCCGGTCCCGAGTTCACCCAGCACGCTGGCAAGCGCCCAGCGCTCGGCGTCATCGCCGACGCCGGCCGGGTCGCCGCGATCCTTCGGCGCCGTCGAGAAGCCGAGCGCGCCGTCATACATCGCCTCGCGGATCAGCTTCTGCATCGCCGCCATTTCCTCGGGCGTCGCCTGCCGCTCGTCCGCCGCCTGGCCCATCACATAGCGGCGGATGCCGGAATGGCCGACCAAGGTGCCGACGTTGATGCCGCGCTTCTTGCCGAGCGCATTCAGATAGTCGCCGACCGATTCCCAGGTCACGTCGACCCCGGCCTTCAGGACCGGTAGCGGGATCTGTTCCGCGTCGGAGAAGAATTCGAGATACCACTCGCCGTCGCCCGGCCGCACCGGGGCGATGACCTGGCCGCACTGGCCGACGATGACGGTGGTGTGGCCGTTGTGCACCCACGAGCCGCAATACGGGTCCCACACGGCCTGCGGGTCGAAATGGGTGTGATGATCGATAAACCCGGGCGCGACGACCCGTCCCTCGGCGTCGATCGTGCGTTTGGCGACGGCGCCGGCGTATTTGCCGACACCGACGATCTTGCCGTCCTGCACCGCGACATCCGCGCTAAACGACGGCTC
>DASXMC010000569.1:0-1846 GCA_036495885.1 Allostellaceae bacterium
GCATCGCCGATTCGAGTGCGGATGAAAACATCGTCAGGCTTCCGCCCGTCCTGTTCCAGCCCATCGCGGCGGATGACATTGCTCCTGTCGTCGCCGAGATGGCGCTCGCGGCGCCGCGAAACGGCATCGTCGAGATCGCCGGCCCGGAACGAGCGCCGTTCGGAGTTTTTCGGCCCGCTCATCGCCGACCATATGCTCAAGGTGGTCGAGAGGATCGAACGCAGCGAGGTCTTCGATGAGTGCGGCCATAGCCTTGCTCTCGAGGCCGAGCATCGGCTTGCTCGCACGCTCCGCGAATTCATGCTCGAGCGCTGAGAATATTTTGGGCAGAGCCTCGCGTTCGTCTCGATCAATTTGGCGGACGTCGGCTGAAGTGGGCGATCACCCGGTGAATATTCTTCCTTAATACCGTTCGTGCGGAGATATTGCGTCGCGAGAAAATGCGGGACGCCAATGCACGTGTCCGTGTCCTCGTAAAACCCGATGTTGCTGCAGAGCGTCCTGCGGAGTTCGGTTCGAGTGCGAGGGCCTTGCAATGGCGGCGCGCGCCGCTTCGGGCCGCCGCGTCCGAGCCAAACAGGTCGGCACTTACAGCGTGGTAGGGAAGGAAGTTCTCCAACTTCTGCGATGGGAGCAGTTCAACTCCGCACAGGGATAGCGCCATTGGCGGCGCTAAGCGGATAGTGGTTCGTTGCGGCGCATGTCGATTGAAAGCGGTCGTTCACTGGCCGAAGCCAGGACACGGTGACGCTGCGCCTGTTCCAGCGCTGCCGCTGGTAGGCCGGAAGGCAGAGGGATATCATCGTCGACGAGGGGTTGCCGCTTCTCTGAGCCAAGGATCACCGCATGGACGTGGCGGCGTGGCTGCGGGATTTGGACCTTGCACGCTATGTATCGGCGTTCCGCGACAATGACATCGACGCCGAGGTGCTGCCGAAGCTGACCGCCGAAGACCTGATCAGCATCGGGGTGACCTCGGTCGGCCACCGGCACAAGCTGCTCGACACGATTGCCAGCCTCGGCACGGCAGTTCCGACCGCCGCGGTGGCGGCGCCCGTCCCTGGTGCACCGGCAGTCGACGCCGAACGCCGGCAGCTCACGGTGACGTTCTGCCGCCTTCGTCGCCCCGGTCTATAGCTGGTTTACCGAAGGCTTCGACGCTGCCGACCTGAAGGAGGGGAAGGCGCTGCTCGATCAGTTGGCGTGAGCTGCTAATTCGCGTTGTGCGAATGACCTCTCCCCGGTAGGCCCAAGATCCGCTGGCTAGGGCACGAAGATCGGTTCAGGGTCGAACATCCGCCTTCCTGGGGCGGGGCCGCGAATGTCCGGAATCGACGCTGAGCCGCCGCTATCGATCCGATCAGCGAAGGGGGAAGGTTGCCCGTTAAGAGACCTTGCGGGCCCGGACGACGGCCGGGTGGGGTGGTGTGCTGCCAGCACGTTCTGATGGCCGAAAGGTAATAACTGCCGTTAGATCGCGAGAACGGCCTGGCTGTCGTACCCACCGACGGGTCCCGGCTGGCCAGCCGGCGACTGGAACGTCGGCCACACGGCGATGAGCCGCTCCCTTGAGCAAGGAGTTCAGTTGAATCGATCGCGATAGTCCTTTGGCCCCACGCCTTGGACACGCAAGGAAGGCGCGGCGCATCGTTTCTTCGCTGCCGAAGCCGCAGCGGGTCGCCACGCGTTTCATAGGGAGACGCGGATCGAGGAGGAGCTGGCGTGCCGCCTCGACGCGCAGTCGTTCGACGCTGCGGCCGGGCGTTATGCCCGTCTGCTCGCGATAGCGGCGACCGAAGCTCCGCTCGCTCATGCCGGCCTGTGCGGCTAGTCGGCGCAGCGACAA
>DASXMC010000570.1:0-21617 GCA_036495885.1 Allostellaceae bacterium
TTCGGGCGCACCCCGTTTTGCTCTAATGCTGCATAGGCGCCGGCCTGATAGGCTCCGAGCGCTTCGCCGCCCGACAACACCAATGCGATCCGCTCGAAGCGGGCCAAGCTCTTATCCGGTCGCGCCTGCGCCAATACGCGCTCCTGCCCGTGGCCGCCAAGTGCGCCGACGACTAAGGACGGCGGAAAAGGGACCCGCTTCTCGGTTTGTGGCAGCGCCGGACGGTCCAGTCGCTGCCGCTTCCATTTAGCCAAATGTTCATCGTCATATGAAGTCTCCATCGCGCACAAAAGCGGCGAGAGGCTGGGCCGATCAGTCTTTTTCTGACAAACTCCGCCGGTCCGAACGCATAGGCGGCAGCGATTTCAGATAGACCGCAATGGCGCGACGGTCGTCGTCGCTGAGCTTCGCGGTGCTCTTGACGACCCGGGCCATCGCACCGGTGACATAATTCAAATCAGGGGTTTGACCATCGGTCAGCATGACGACGATGTCGTCCTTGGTCCAATTGCCGATGCCGGTCTCCGGGTCCGATGTGATGTTCGCCACCGGCTTGCCGTCGGGACCATGCGCAGTCCCGGCGAGGAAACGGTTCGCTTCGGGAGCCCCCAACAAATTTCGCGGCGTATGACAATCGCCGCAACGGCCGACCGTAGCAACAAGATAGGCGCCGCGGTTCCATACAGCCTCGCGTCGCGAATCCGGCCGCCAGGGTCCGGGAAAGGGTGTCGCGACCACCGCGACAGCGTTGAGCGCATTGGCGAAGAGCCGCGGGTTGCCGCTGCGGTTGAACTGCCTCACAGCCGGCACGGTGTCGAGAAACGCCTTGATGTCGGCGAGATCGCGGCCGGTCAGGCGATTGTAGAAAGGGAATGGGAAGCTGGTCAGAAGATGCGAACCGTCGGGTGCGATGCCCCAACGCATGGCGGCGGTGAAGTCGCTGTCGCGCCATTTGCCGATCCCGGTCTCGGGGTCGGGGGTGATGTTCGGAGAGACGATGGTTCCAAGCACCGTCTTCAGCTCGACGCCACCGGCATAGGGGCGGCCGCCATGCTCGGAATCGGTGTGGCAGCCTACACAGTCGGCGGCAGTGGCAAGATAGGCGCCGCGCGCGACTGCATCACGCTCGGCGGCACCCGCCGGCGGCGCCAGCAACAGCCCGGCGGAAACGAGCGCTCCTACTGCAGTTTTGCGCGGAAGGTCTGGTGGCACGCGGCGCAGGCGTCGAGATCTTTGAATGCCGTCGCGGCCATGGCTTTGTCGCCGCTCTTTACCGCGGCGCCGAGCGCTCCGACCTGATCAGCCACCTTCTTGTCGGCCGCCAGAAATTTGTCGTGCTCGCTCCAAACCTCAGGTTTCGTCCCCCATTTACCGCCGGGAGCAGGCCCCCCGGTACCCGGCGGAAAATGATCCGGCAGCTTTGGCAGGGATTTGGTCAAGGATTCTACGCCAGATATTGCGGCGGCCTGGTCGGCCTTTCCCTGGACATAGTTCCTGAGGACCAGCCACTGGTGCCCTTGGTCCTTCATAAAAGTCTGGCGATCCTTGATCACTTGCTCCTTGTCGATGGCGAGCGCGCCCGTCGAGGCGCTTAAACCGATTACCGCTATCGCCAGTGCTGCGCCTAATACTCGACGCTTGACCGAAAATGCCATCCCATCCCCGCTTTTGAATGTACGTTCCACCGGCGGCGCTATAGCCGACCGGCGCCGGTCACACCAGGGTCGAGGTCCGCTGAAGCACAGCGCGACGGCCATGCTCACGGTTATGTGATCGGGATCTCGATATGCATCCTAAAGACGGGGCGCTCGCGCAACCGCTCGTACCATGCCTTGAGGTTGGGCAAGGGCGGCCGTTCGATCGGAAAGGCATGCCAGCGGTACACCAAGGTTCCCATCACGATCTCCGCCAAGGAAAGTCCGGAACCGGTCAAAAACGGCGTCGAATCGAGTGTGTCTTCGATGATCGCCCAGGCGGTGACTGCTTTGCGGCGCGCCGCTTCAATCGAGGCATGGTCGCGTGCTTCGGGCTTAGAGCGAATAAGGCCGTAAAGAAGCACACCCATCGGCGGCCCGATCGTCGACAGCTGCCAGTCCATCCACCGCTCCACATTCGCACGCTTCGCCGGGGCAGTCGGATAAAGCCGCTCGCCATTGTGCGTTGCCGCGAGATAACGGCAGATCGTATTCGATTCCCACAGGACGAGGTCGCCGTCCTGGATTGTCGGCACCAAACCGTTCGGATTGAGCTCGAGATATTGCGCGTCCTGATTGCCGCCGAACGGGCCGCCGACATCGACCCGCTCGAACGGAATGTCCAGTTCCCCGCAGCACCACAACACTTTTTGCACGTTCGAGGACGTCTTCCGGCCCCAGATCTTCAGCATCGCGGCACCCGCTCGCTCGTGATCACCGGGTTGCTATGGAGCCCGAGTTTGATCCGGCGCGCAACCTCGGCTTCGGGTGGATCAGGTGTATAAACCGGGGTGCCCCCATGCGGGCATCGATAACGCGAAGGAGAAACGACGGACATGTTGTGGCGCGCTTGTTTGTGGGCGGCAGCACTTGCTCTTCTCGCCGGCTCGGCCCACGCTACCGGGCAGGGCACGACCGCCATGCAGAAATGGAAGACAATGGACGTTTGCGCGAAACAGGCGCAGACGGCGTTTCCCGATTTTACACCCGATTCGAACGCGAAACGGGACGCCAAGCTCCGGGATTGCCTGAACGCCAACAATCTTCCACCGCGTGAACCGGCGCAGCCGCCGCACTGAGCGGCGGCTGCGGATTTCGATCAAGCCGCCGAGCCTTCGTCCCAGCCTTCGGCAATCCGCGTCGGCCGCAGTGGGCGAGCGGAGAGGCGAGGGTGAAATCCCTGGCCAAGCTGGTCGAGAAAGCCAAGCTGGGCGTCGATGTCGACATCCAAGCTCGAAGTGATCTCGAGCCGGGTGTCTTCAAACACATTGGTCCGGCGCCGGCGGCGCCATCCCATCACGGTTTCGTCGCGCAATCGCAACAGGCAGGCGATGTGCGGGCGAAATAGGGCGACGACGGCGCTGAGCCAACGATTGAGCAGAACCGGACCGTCGCCGCCGGCCATGGTGAAATGGTCGAGCATTCTGATGACGTCGTCGGCACGGTACCAGGTCTCGCCGGTGACCCAGCGATTGGTGGTGAACAACCGGATCGGCTCGCCGCCGGCGTCGACGCTGACCCCGACGAGGTGGCTGACTTCGTCCCGGTGTCCGCGCTTGAGCGGTGCGGCCTGCGGCGGAATCGATAAAGCGTCGGCGACCGCGGTCTCCGGCAGGACGAGCGGCGTCACCCCCGGCGGCATCCCCTCGGCGCGCAAAAAGGTATGGAAATGCCCATGCTCGCGCGGTGCGCGTCGCGCCGCCGAATGGGTGTGGAAAAAATATTGGGCATGGGTGAACGGATCATAGACATCGCAGGCAGGATAGTGCTGCCAGGCAACGAGGGTGTCAGCGCCCGCCGCAACCGCCGTTAGAATCCCGCCGGCATCGCGGGCCACGACGCCGCGCATTTCCTTGATGATCGACGCGGCAGCCTGCATCGCGGCAATTTCGACCGAACTCACTCTCAGCTTGGCGCCGTTTGATGTCGCCCCCACCCGATCCCCCATGCGAACGAAACGTGCTCATATTAGCCGGTGCCGTGGTTGCGATAAAGCGGGATTGCCGAGCGTCCAGATGACGATGTCGCGCAGCACCGCTTCACTGGCGGTGTTGAAGGCGCGGACGATCGCCGGGATGTCGTTGGCGGCTGCTGCTGTATGCTGCTCGAAGCGACCCTCGGCAACGATCGCGCGCCGGCGCACGGCGGTGAGCCGGGTGACGATCTCGACCCACACTCGCGGCGGAGCATTCGCGGTGTCGTATACCGCTTCAAAATGGCGGATATCGGACCGCAGCACAAAATCGGCGCGCAACCCGCCGGAATTAAGATCGACCGCACTAATCGCCCCGCTGTTCTCGAACGCGGCGAGCAACAGGTTCTGGATCAATTCGGGGAGCCGGGCGGTCCATTCCGCATCGGCAAAATAGTCGAGCGAAAGCGGCGACCGGCTCAGCGCGATCCGGTTGCTGTCGATCCCTGCCGGGGCTTGCGGCAGGTCAATCAGGAGCTGTGCGTCGACACGCGGCAACCCGGCCCCGAAATTGCGCGGGGCGGTAAGTCGATAGAGCTTGCCGGGCGCGGGCACACCCAGAAGGCTGGCGCAACCGGCCAGCGCGAACAGCGCACCGCCGGCGAGCGCGCGGCGCCCGATCACCAACCGCGCCCGGGTCATCGCGGCTGATAACCTTCGCGGCGATCGCCAAACAGCAGGCGCGTCGGATCGCGCTGAAGCTGGACCACGAACTGGTTCAGATTATCCGCCAGGCGCTGTGCGCTATCGACGAGATCATCCACCCCGGGCAGCGTCGTCTGCACAAAATCGCGCAGCCCGGCCCGGTTCTCGGTCAGAATTGCTTGCAGCTGGCCGGCGGTCTCGTTGAGGGTGGTCGCAACCCGGTCGTAGTCTTTGAGGGTTTGCGAGGCTTGGTCTTTCAGACCGCCGCGCTCCGTGTAGCTGTGGTCGACATTATGAATGAACGAGTTCAATGCAAGAACGTCGGAATTGGCGTTGGTCAGGACGGAATTGGCGTTGCCGAGGAGGACGCCGACATCCTTGCCGTGACCGGCAAGATCGCCGCTCAGGGTGCGGAGATTCTGCAAGGTGTCGGCGACCGCTTGCCGGTTGCGCTCGTCGAGCAGCAAATTCAGGTTGTGCGACACCTCTCTGAGGTCGCGCATCAGTTCCGGCAGTGAGGCTCTCAGTGCTTCGATCTCGTTTTGTTCGGCTCTGATAATGGCAACGTGGTGACCCGGTTCGGGCTCCAAAATGCGTGCCTGCTGGGTCCCACCGCGAATTTGAACAGTCGAGACACCGCTCAAGATATTGGTGTCGAGATAAGCGCGGGCGTCGGTTTTGATCTCGACCAGATTGCTGTTGATTTCTACCGTCACTTGGATTTGCGAGAGATCGTCGCGATCGACGCGGATGTCGGTCACGCGCCCAACCGGAATTCCGTTGTATTGAACGGCCGAACCACGGGTGAGGCCGGCGACCGAACCCCTGAAAAAGATGTAATAGGTTTTGAACTCTCGGCCGAATTCGACGTGACCCAGCCAAAGCACGGCGCCGGCCGCAGCGACCAAGATCACGAGCACAAAAGTGCCGACCGCGACGTAATGTGCCCGCGTCTCCATCCATCCTCTCCTTGCGACGATTTCTCAACCCGGCGTCGTGCCAGCGATCGCGCTCGCGGCTTCCGCCGGGTGCGAAGCGTCGGCCTGCTGAGCCGAACGCCCGCGCGGGCCGTGAAAATAGGCCCGGATCCAGGGGTGGTCGTCGCGCAGCAGCTCTTCGAGAGTGCCGATCCGTATCTTTTTGTCGACCAACACCGCGACGCGGTCGCAGATCGCGAACAGACTGTCGAGATCATGGGTCACCATGAACACGGTCAGGCCGAGACTGCTTTTTAGATCACGGACCAAGTTGTCGAACTCGCCCGCGGCAATCGGGTCGAGCCCCGCCGTCGGCTCGTCGAGGAACAGGATTTCCGGATCGAGAGCAAGCGCGCGGCCAAGGCCTGCCCGTTTGCGCATCCCGCCGGACAACTGGGCTGGGAATTTCGGTCCGGCATCTTCGGGCAAGCCGGCCAACCCGATCTTGAGCGCGGCGATCTCGTCCATCAAGCGGGGTGGCATGTCGTAGAACTCTTTCAGCGGCACTTCGATGTTCTGGGCGACTGTGAGCGAACTGAAGAGCGCGCCATCCTGGAAGAGGACACCCCAGCGCCTTTCGACCGTCCGCAGCTCGCTTTCGCTGGCGCCCAGAATGTCGGTTCCGAACACCTCGACCTCGCCTTGATTTGGTCGGTTGAGCCCGACTATTGTGTTCAGCAGAACCGACTTGCCGCTTCCCGATCCACCCACCACGCCCAGCACCTCGCCTGCGAAAACATCGAGGTTCAGGCCGTCATGGACAGTTTCGTTCCCAAAGCGGTTGACGAGGCCGCGTACTCTGACGATCGGCTGGCGGTGGCTGTCCACGATCAGATTCGCAGCATGGATAAGACAATCGAGAAAATCGCATCGGTCACGATGACCAGAAAGATCGATTCGACGACGGACAGCGTGGTTTGCCGGCCGACGCTCTCGGCGCTGCGCGACACCTGAAATCCTTCGTAACAGCCGACCATCGCGATGATTGCGGCAAAAAACGGCGCTTTGAATACGCCTATCCAGAACGTCGTGGCGGTGATCGAATACTGCAGTTCGCTGATGAATTCCGGAATCGGGATCCCGAGCACGCCCCAGGCCATCAAAGCGCCGCCCAGCAACCCCATCAGATCGGCGTAGACGGTCAGCATTGGCAGGGTCAGCAGCAGGCCGAGCAAGCGCGGGATCACCAGCACCTCGACCGGATCGAGGCCGAGGGTGCGCAGCGCGTCAATCTCCTGATTGACCCGCATCGTCCCGATCTGGGCGGTGAAGGCGCTCCCCGAGCGGCCGGCGATGATGATTGCGGTCATCAGCACGCCGAGCTCGCGCAAGATGCCGACGCCCAACAGATCGACGGTATAGATCTCCGCACCGAAACGGCGCAGCTGGTCTGCACCCTGATAGGCGATGACGATCCCGATCAGGAAAGAGAGCATGCCGACGATCGCCAGCGCGTTGACCCCGGCCTGCTCCATCTGCGCAACCGTCGCGGTCAGCCGCAACCGTCCCGGCCGGTACACGAGGCGCCCCGCCGTCGCTGCGACGAGACCGAGGAAGCCGAGAAGGTTGTAGGTCCGCGAAAAGAGGCCGAGCGTGGTTTCGCCGATGCGGGCGACAAACCCGGCGAGCGAATGATGCGCCGGGCGCGGATGGGAAACCGGCTGTAGATGGCCGGCCGTACGCACCTGCTCGAAGAGTGGCGCGAACGCCGGCGCCAGATTGCGCAGTTCGACGCGATTGCCGCGGGCCCGGAGGTCCTGCGCAGTGCGCAGCAGCAGCCATGCGCCGACGCTGTCGATGCGCCGGAGCCCGACGAGATCGATCGTCACCGGCCGTTGCGCCGGCAGTTCGAGCGCATGCAGACTGCGGTCGAGCTCTGCCGCGGTGGCGTTCAGCCATTCTCCCGCGGCGCTCACCACCAGCACATCGGCGTCTTGTGTCGTGACGAGGGTGGCTGCAGCGGATGCCATGGCGGGTTCGAAATACGTTGCTATCGTCGCCGGACGAAGTCTTTCCAATCGCGACAAAAACGGCTATGCGGCGTCTTTCTGCGGCGTCATTGCCGGCAATCGATGGTCGAGGACAGCTTTATGGACCTCAAAGAGCACATCCGGTCTATTCCCGACTTTCCCAAGCCCGGGATCCTGTTTTACGACATTTCGACGTTGCTGGCGCACCCCCACGCGTGGCGCGCAACCGTGACGCAGCTTGCCGACGCGTTGCGCCCGCATCAGCCGGACCTCCTGGTCGGGATCGAGTCGCGCGGCTTTCTTGTCGCCGCACCTGTCGCCTACGCCCTCGGTTGCGGCTTTGCGATGATCCGCAAACAAGGCAAGCTGCCGGGCAAAACCGTGCGCTTTACCTACGACCTCGAGTATGGGAGCGACACGATCGAGATGCAGCAGGACGCGATAGCGCCCGGTCAGCGCGTCGGCGTACTCGACGATCTGTTGGCGACCGGCGGCACGATGCAGGCGGCAATCGACCTGGTTCGCAGCCAAGGCGGCATAGTCGCAGCCGCCGCGTGCATTATCGAGCTGAGCTTTTTGCAAGGCCGCAACCGCATCGACGTTCCGCTCGCCACAATGGTCGCCTACGACAGCTGACCATCGGTTAACGGTTAATCGCCGCTGCCGGGACGGGTGGCCCCCAGGCTGCAGCCGATGACCGCATAGAGCGGGTCGCCGCCCCCCGGGGGGGTGCGATCCAGGCAGCGAATATCCGCCCAATTGCCGGCTTCAGCAAAATGCCGAGCGATCAGACACAAATGACCCGCGTCGTCGAACAGACACCAGCACCCGATCGGCCGCGTCGGCCGGCAGCGCTGGGAAAAAGTGACGACGAGCGGCGCCCCCGGCTTCAGAACACGGCCAATTTCACGAATGACATCACGCGGACGCGTCAACTGATGGACTGCAACGCACAGAGTTGCGCCGTCGAACTCGCCACCGGCAAACGGCAGGCGTGGGTCGCGGTTGAGATCTTGAACCCGCCACTCGTCGAGAAAGGGGTTCTCCGCCAGTTCGCATGCATCATTCCCGATCCCGACCACTCGGGCAAACGACATCTCGGGCGGCAAATGGCCGACCCAGCTTGGCATCACATCGACGATCGAACCGTGCTCAGGCAAGATTTCACGGTAGAGATCGGTGATCGCGGCAATCGCAGCGTCATCGATATGGGTGAGGCGCGGCAGTTCGAACCCGGTGAGCGGTTCCAAAAACTGGTCGACGCGCGGCAATGGCACGATCGGAAGTAGCGTCATTTCCCCCGTCTCATGCGAGAACCGTCTGAAGAGCGTTTCCGGACAGATAGGGAGACGTCATCCGCGCTTCCATAGAAGAAAATTCGCACAGACCCGAAAAGATTGGATATTGCCGCCGGCGCGATGGCCGATCACTCGGCGAGCGCTTTGTCGGGCGAGACGACTGGAAGACCGAGGTCACGAGCCACCGCAGGATGGGTGATCTGCCCGCGCCAGATGTTGAGGCCCCGGCATAGGTGCGGATCCTCCGCCAGCGCCCGCCGCCAACCGCGCTCGGCGATTGCCAGCACGAATGGCAGGGTGGCGTTGTTGAGGGCGACGGCCGAGGTGCGGGCGACCGCGCCCGGCATGTTGGTGACGCAATAATGCACGACCCCCTCCTCGATATAGGTCGGAGCGGCGTGCGTGGTCGGTCGGCTGGTCTCGAAGGAGCCGCCCTGGTCGATCGAGATATCGATGATCACGGTTCCGGGCCGCATCGCCCGCACCAGATTGCGGCCGACGAGCCTGGGCGCGGCCGCACCCGGGATCAATACCGCACCGATCACAAGATCGGCAGCGGCAACCTCGCGCTCGATGTTTTCCATCGTGGCGTAGAGCGTGTGAAGCTGCGCGCCGAATTGCAGATCGAGCTCGTAGAGCCGCGATAACGAGCAGTCGATGACGGTGACATAGGCCTCCATGCCCATCGCCACGCGTGCGGCATTGGTGCCGGCGACCCCGCCACCGAGAATGACGACCTTGGCCGCGGCCACACCCGGAACCCCCCCGAGCAAAACCCCGATCCCGCCCTGTTCCTTTTCGAGGCAATGGGCGCCGACCTGCACCGCCATCCGCCCGGCGACCTCGCTCATCGGTGCCAAGAGCGGCAGGCCGCCCCGCGCGTCGGTCACGGTCTCATAAGCGATCGCCACCGCTTGCGAGCGGGCGAGACCCTCGGTCAGCCGGCGATCGGCGGCAAGGTGAAGGTAGGTGAACAATATCTGATCGCGTCGCAAGAGCGCCAGCTCCTGCGGCTGGGGCTCCTTGACCTTGACGATCATCTCGGCCCGGTCAAAGACCGCGGCGGCGTCGGCCGCAATGCGTGCGCCCGCCGTTTTGTATGCCGCGTCGTCGAAACCAATGCCGGCGCCGGCGCCGGTTTCGACCACAATCTGATGACCGCGATGCGCCAGCTCGCGCACGCTGCCCGGGATCAGACCAACCCGGTATTCCTCGTTCTTTATTTCCTTCGGGACCCCGATCAACATTACCCGCTCCGCTCGGCCAGGTTGGCCGTATCGCCCTCGACGTGGCCGGTCTCGGATCGGCGGCGAGAGCTGAGGCAAGAATGTGGGGAAGAGAGGTCCTGCTGTCAGCCGGCTAGGTTTCGGCAAGGCGCCTTGCGACTTCGTCAGCCAGCGCCAGCGACGCGGTCAAGCCCGGCGATTCGATGCCGTAGAGGTTGACGAGGCCCGGGACGCGGTGGGTTGCGGGCCCCTGCACGACAAAATCGGCGGCGGGCTCGGCGGGCCCGCTGATTTTGGGCCGGATTCCGGCATAGCCCGGCTGCAGGCCGCCGTCGCGCAGGCCCGGCCAATAGCGTCGGATCGCGCCATAAAATGCTGCCCCACGCCGCGGATCGACCGTGTAGTCGACGGCAGGAATCCATTCGACATCGGGACCAAACCGCGCCTGGCCGGCGAGATCGAGGGTAATGTGCACGCCGAGCCCGCCGGCCGGCGGCACGGGATAGACCAGGTGGCGGAACGGCGCCCTGCCGCTCAGGGTGAAATAGACGCCGCGGCAAAAATAGGCTGGCGGGATCGTCTCGCGCGGTACGCCGGCGATCGCCTGGGCGAGGGTGGGGGCGCACAATCCGGCAGCGTTGATCAGATACTGACAGCGGATCAGCGTGAGGTCGTCGCCGCCCGTCATAAGTTCGAAACCGTCGGCGCGCACCCGTCCGCCACGGACCGGGGTACGCAACACAACCACCGCCCCGGCGGCCTCGGCCTCGCCTTGATAGGCAAGCATCAGCGCATGACTGTCGATGATCCCGGTCGATGGCGACAGCAACGCTGCGACGCAGCGCACTTCCGGTTCGAGGCGGAGCGCCTCTGTCGCACTCAGGCGCTCGACATCGTCAACCCCGTTTGCGTGCGCCGCGGCCGCGATCTTGTCGAGTGCAGGCAATTCTGCCTCTTCGGCGGCGACGACGATTTTGCCGAGCCGGGCGTGGGCGATCCCGTGCTCGCGGCAATAGGGGTAGAGACGGTTGCGGCCCGCGACGCAGGTCTTTGCCTTCAGGCTGTCTTTGGGATAGTAGATACCGCTGTGAATGACTTCGCTGTTGCGCGACGAGGTCTCGAACCCGATCGTCGCGGCGCGCTCGAGCACCAGCACCTCGCGACCCGACAGCGCCACAGCTCGGGCGGCTGCGAGCCCAACAACCCCGGCGCCGACCACAACGCACTCGACTTCATCCACGGGCTTGCTCCTCTCCAGCGCGCGCCACCGCGTCGGTTTTTCGCGGTCGGGCGGCCGCCGCGGCGTCAAGTGGTACCACCGCGAACCCTGATGCAGCCAACCCGCCCGTGGGCGCGCACGACGCTGGACGGCTCGCGTGAAATCGCCGACACTTCACTTTCGTGACAAGCAGCGAAGGACAGTGATGAGCCGAAAGACCGCGACGGTGTTGAGCCTTGGCGATTATCGGATGCGCCAGCGTACCCTCTATTTCAGCCGCGCGGAACTCAACCAGCTTCTCGGTCTCTACAGCCTTCACGTAATCCGCGGTGTATGGCGCGATTACGCCATCGATCATCAGCCCGGGGTTGCCCGGTTCTCGGTTTTTCGCCACACTCACGAGGCGCCGGCCTACACCATCCTCAAAACCGGTCAATCGGCCGGCCGACCCGCCGAGTTCATCGTTCAGAGCGGTCGACAGAAACTTCGCGTCTCTCGCAATCTGGCCGAAGCGCTCGACTATTTCCGCACGCATCTCAGCCTCGTCGCCACCGCTCCGGGTTAGCACCGAAGCGAGCGCCGCCCCGCGGCAGCATCCGGTCGAGCACTTCGTCACGCCGAATCGCGGCGTGATAGATGGCACCCATGACATGCACCGCTACCAGCAGGTACACCACATACTGCCCGACGAGATGAACCGCTATCGCCCATTGCGACATGCGCTCGTCGGTCGGCACCAATTGCGGGATTTCGAACAACCCAAGAAAACTGCCGGTATGGCCCGCCGCCGCCGAAGCCAGGTATCCGGCAAGCGGCATAATGATAAAGATCACGTAAAGGCCGAGCTGGGTGAGGTGCGCTAGCCCTGCTTCGAGGCGGGCGACCGATGGCGGCAGCGGGGGAGAGGGGTGCCTCCACCGCCACAGCACGCGAAACACCATCACCGCCAGGATTGTCAACCCGAAGGAGCGATGCGCCAGCAAGAGATTGCTGTGGAGCGGCCTGTTCAGCGGTGCCGAGCCTGCCGCCAGACCGAGCGATACGACGATCATGGCCAAGGCCACAACGAGCCAGTGGATGGCCTGCGCGACCGAGCCATAGCGAGCCGCCCCGCCAGCGCTCCCGGCGCCCGTCACCGCGCCCGTCGTGTCATCGCCGATATGCTCCATTCGATTGTGGCTCCCCCACTCGCGATGATGCGCGTATAGCCGAGCTGCGGCATCGCATGAAGTGAATGAGGGTAATTGGATGATGGCGATCGGTTCGATCGATCGGCGCGGGCAGCGCATCGCGGCGGTCCTGGCTGCACTCGTACAGATGTCTGCATCCGCGATGGCACAGCAGGCGAGCCAAGCGCAGCAGAACGCCATACGCGAGGCCTGCCCGGCCGATTACCGGGCGAACTGCGCCAACGTGCCAGCCGCCGGGCAAGCCGCCTTTGCCTGCCTCGCGCGCAATCTCGCGCGGCTGTCGCCGGCCTGCCAGCGTGCGGTCAGTTCGGTGAGCACTCGGGCCGCACCGCCGGCCGCCAGTTCGTCGAGCACGGCGGCAGCCCCAACAGCAGCGCCTTACGCCGGGTCGGCCGCTTCCTCGGCGCCGATGACCATGCGCCAGGAGCTGATGATCTTGCGGCAATCCTGCGGCGCCGATTTCCGCGCGCTCTGCAGCGGCGTGCCGCTCGGCGGCGGGCGAGCCGTCGCCTGCCTGCGCGCTAACGCCACTTCGCTATCGCCGCAATGCGGCCAAGCCCTCAGCGCCGCCCGTGGCAACCAATGACCGCACGCCCGGCGGGGTGGCGCGCAGCCGGGCGCGAGCCTAAAATCGAAGTACCAGACATCGTCGGAGACCCTGCGGGATGATGGATCTCGCATCGATGGCGGCAGCCTGCGCGCGCGACCCGCTGGTTGCAACGCTGTTTGTTATGGTTGCAGGCTGGGTGCTGACGCATCTCCTGTTCCGCCGCTATCCGCTCGCCCACGCTCTGATGCGGGTCGCCTTTCTGCTCGTCTTGACAATTGTGCTGCTGCGCGCCGGCGTCGTTCCGTACCAGCCGCTGCAATTGACCGGCGTGCCGTTTCAGGACGCGGTTCACGCCGTTCTCAAGATCGCCTGGTGGTTGTGGAGCGCCTGGCTCCTGGTGGGCTTTATGCGGGTTTTTGTAGCCACCGAGCGCCGCCCGCGCGAAGGCAAGCTAATCCAGGACCTGCTCGCCGCCGGCATTTACCTGGCGGCGCTGTTCGCTATCATTTCCTATGTTTTCGACCTGCCGATCAAAGGGTTACTCGCAACCTCGGGCGTTATCGCGATCGTTCTTGGGCTGGCGCTACAGAGCACATTGGGCGACCTTTTTTCCGGCATCGTGTTGAACTTCAGCCGACCCTATCGGCCGGGCGACTGGGTCAGCATCGACGGCACGACCGATGGCCGGGTGATCGAGATCAATTGGCGGGCCACCCATGTTCTGACCGCCAAACGCGATCTGGCGATCGTGCCGAACAGCACGATCGCCAAAGCCAAAATCGTCAATTCCAGCTCTCCGTCCGATCTTCACGGCGTGACGGTAACGGTGCGGCTCGCCGCCGATGCCTCGCCCGCCGGCGGCGGCGAAATCCTGCGGCAGGCGGTGCTCAATACAAGTCTGATCCTGGCGACCCCAGCACCGCTGATCACCGTCAAATCGGTCACCGGTGACGCGGTCGAATTCGACATCAGCTTTTTTGTCGATGGCTTGGCTCAGTCAACGCGTGCGCAAAACGAATTATTCGACAGGATTTCCCGCCATCTCGCAGCAGCCGGGGTAGCGCTAGCTTCGACGCAGCCGGTCGCACCCGATCCCAAGAACGCCCCGGCCGAACGCGCGCTCGATCTGGTCGAGCTGTTTGATGGCCTGACCGCCGCCGAGCGCGAGACCCTCGCCGCCAAGGCCACAGTGCGGCACTACGACGAGGGCGACACATTGCTGGAAGCCGGCGTCGTATTGCATTCCCTGCAGGTGATCGGCGCCGGGGTCGCCTCGATCACGCAGGTTCATTCGGAGGGCGAAATCGAATTGTTGCGTCTTGGGCCGGGCGATCATTTCGGCGAGGTCGGGATGTTGACCGGGCATGCGACCGGAGCGACGGTCCGGGCCTTGGCCCCGGTTACCATTTACGAATTGGCGAAGGACGATCTGGCGCCGGTGATTGAGGCGCGCCCCGAGGTGTCGCAGGCGATGTGCCGCGCCCTCGCCAAGCGCCAGGCGGCGGGTGAGTTGCTCGCCTCGTCCGGCATCGACAAGAGCCTCCCGCCATCACGTGTAGCGGCGTGGTTCTCCGAACGGCTGCACCGCCTCTTCGACCTTGCCCAAACCGGATGAGCGCGCCATCGTCGGATTGACGAACTTATGGTTTCCGGCGAATCCGCAACCGGCTCGCCGCGCGCGGGGTCCGCGACTATGATTTAAATCACTGACTGGGGGCGGGGCTGCGCGTTTTCGAACGAAGACTTGAGGCAGGTACTCGCCGGGCTCAGCCGATGCGTTCGAGGACAGCGTTGAACAACTCGGTGCGGCGTTCTTCGAGGTTGCGGGCCGAGTTGGCAAACATCGCCCGCCAATCCGGCCCCAGGATCAGATGCGTGCCGAGCGGCGGCGGTGCGCCCTCGGTGTTGCGGGCGCGCCGTGCGGCGGCGGCCAATGCCTCATCGGTCGTGTCTTGCCAGACGAGTACGCGAAAGCCCGCCGCTTCGAGCTTTTTCCGCGTCTCCGCGGCGGTGAACAGAAAGCTGATCGCGGGCTCGCGCGCCCACTGCACCGGAAAATACGGCGCTCCGCCGGGCCCGGAGGCGACCTCCTGCAGCGCCAGCTTGCCGCTCGGCTTCAGGACCCGGTGCATCTCGCGGTAAAGACACTCGCGATCGGCGATGTTCATCGCCGCATTCTGCGACCAGACCACGTCAAAACTCGCCTCATCGAACGGCAGCTCGAGCGCGTTGCCCTGCCGGTAGTCGACCTGGTCGACAAGCCCGGTGCGTTGCGTCAACATCCGGGCGACATCGACAAATTCCGCGGTCAAATCGACGCCGCTGACCTGCACTCCGTAGCGCCAAGCCAGAAACCGCGACGGCCCACCGAGCCCCGAGCCGACATCGAGCACCCGCTCGCTGCCGTTAAAGCCGACAAGTTCGGCGAGTCGGATCGTCGCCGGCCGCTGGCCGCCGTGAAACTCGTCGACCGGCGCCAGATCGTCGGGCGTCAGGTGGTCGATGTCCTTGCCGAGCCCACGCAGTGCCGCAAGGATCGCAGCCCCGAGATCACGGCTTGCATAGTGGGTTTCGACCGGGTTGCCGGCCATGTCTGATCCCGACGGCGGCATCCTCAGTTGATTGAGGCGAGTTCCTCAATCCTCAAACCGGCGTGGACGCGACCGACCAGCTCCTCGGGGTCGCAGACGATGCCGACCGGGTTCTTGTCATTGGCCGAGCGGCTCTTCATGTAGGCCCGGCCCTCCGCCTCGGTCGCGAAATTATCGACCAGAAGCTCGACCTGGTTGCGATCGGGGTCGTGGTAGTACATCGAGGTCGTCACCCCGTGATTGACGCAACGATGCGGGCGGATGCCGAGTTCTTGGAGCCGCTGATAATTGTCGATCAAATCGTCGAGGCCGCCATAGGTGAACGCGACATGGTGCAAACCGGCTTCCTTGCCGGCCTTGGGTCCCTCGGGTTCGCGCTCGGCGAGTGGGCCGGGATCGAGAAAGGCCACCCGATGATGCTCGTCATCATAGCTGATGAACGAGATGTGCTCCGCTTCATAGAGGATTTCGGCCCCGAGCACGGTGCAGTACCACTCGATCATCTCGGGCCGACGATTGGTCTGCAGCACGATATGCGACAGCTTTTTCGGTGACGCCATAATCTCCTCCCGTTCAGAGCTTGCCATCCGATCGAGTGCCTCACAAGGCGCGTCCGAGTCAACAACAACAGAGCAGCAGAGAGATGCCGGAGTCTCGGGTCACAGAAAGCGCGCCAGATACTTGACCGCGGTCGTAGCGAGCAGCGCTGCTCCCGACAAAAACAACACGGCACCCGAGCCGCGGCTGATCAACGCCAGGTGGCGCGGCCCGATGGCGCGGCGGAACATGCCGATCCCGAGGCTCAATGTCAGCCACCACAAGAGGGAGCCGGTCCATACCCCCGCAACCAAGAGCCCGGCCGACAGCCACGTTGCGCGCGCGCTGCCAAGCCCCAGTGCCGCGAAAATTCCGAGAAATGCAAGGACCGTTATCGGGTTGCTTATCGTCAATGCAAAGGTGGAAATAAAGCTGCGAAGCAAGGTTTCGGGGTCGTGATGCTGGCTTGGTTCATCCGGCGGCGGGCGCGAGAGGGCGCGCGCGCCGGCATAGAGCAGGTAACAGCCGCCCGCGACGCGCAGCGGGCCTTGATAATCAAGCAGCCTCTGGGCGATGAAGGTCAGGCCAAAAGCGGCCATGATCCCGAAAACCGTATCGCCGCTCGCCGCGCCGAGCCCGGCGACAAGCCCCGCAAGCTCGCCTTCGAAGACGAATTTGCGCAGACACAGGATACCAACCGGTCCGACGGGCACGGCGATGACAACGCCGACGGCAATGCCCTTTAAGAAAAAGACCAAAACCATCGGGCACGCCTCTGGCGGGTTCGGGTCGCCACTCTCGGGGATGGGCCGGAAGGGTGCAACGCGAAATTCCGACCGCCTTTACCGCCGGCGCGAGGGCGCTATGCTTGGCGGCCCCTATTCTTGATTGTGCAGCTTCCGGAGGCCGCGTATGTCCGATGCCGACAATGCCCATAGCTTTGCATTCACGTCGATCGACGGCGAGGAACTGCCGCTCGGCGGATGGCGCGGACGGCTGGTGCTGGTGGTCAACACCGCGTCTTACTGCGGCTACACTCCGCAATACCGCGATCTCGAAGCCTTATGGCAACGTTACCGCGATCGCGGCCTCATCGTGCTGGGCGTGCCGTCGAACGATTTCGGCCAGCAGGAGCCGGGATCCGCGGCCGAAATCAAGCAGTTCTGCGAGACCCACTATGCCGTCGATTTCCCGCTTACCCAGAAGTACTCAGTCGTCGGCGGCGAGGCCCACCCGTTTTACCGCTGGATTGCCGAGAGCCTCGGCGAAGTCGGCACGCCGCGCTGGAATTTCCACAAATATTTGATCGATCCCGAGGGCGAACTCGCTGGCGCTTGGCCGTCCTCGGTCGCTCCCGGCGACCGCCGCATCACCAGCGAAATCGACAAGATGCTGGCTCCAGCGCAGCAACCCTGACTCATCGGGTTGGATTTTCGGCTGTGTCGCTGATGACGCGCGTCATCAGCGCTTTGGTAAGGCATTGCGGCGCGCTCACCGGATCAGGCGGTCACCGCTTCCGGTCGCAACCCTCTCCCCGCGGGTGCGGCGAATGCGGGCAGTTCGGCGGCGCGAGCGAGGGTCGCGACCGCCAGTATTTCACGCCTGCCGCGAATTTCGATCTCGTGGTGTGGAAATCCGGAAAGGTCGAGCCCGGCGCGCTGTACGACCGTCTCCGAGACCACGAGCTCGCAACCGTATTCCTTGGTCAGCTCCTGCAGGCGGCTGGCGGTGTTGACTGCGTCGCCGATCGCGGTGAGCGAGGAGACTGCGCCAAACCCCATTTCGCCGATGATGATGGGCCCCGCATGGATGCCGAGGCCGATACGCAAGGGCTCGTCGATCTCCCCTTGCAACGAGGCGTTCAGCTCTTCCATCCGCTCTGAAATCAGCCGGGCCGCCGCGAGCGCGCCGCGGCAGCCCTCCTCCGGCCCGTTCTCGATCCCGAACAAGGCCATGACACCGTCGCCGAGGAATTTGTCGACGCGCCCGCCCGCACTCTCGACGGAGCGCCCGACCGCGGCGAAATAGCGGTTCAGGATAAAGACCACGTCGTAGGGCAGGCGGCCCTCGGCAAGCGCGGTGAAGCCGCGAATGTCGGTGAACATGATCGCGATCTCGCGCTCACTGCCTTGGGCGAAGTCGACCCGCCGCTGCCCGTCTCGGGCAAATGCAAAGGGCGGCAGCAGCGGCGTTACCTCGACCGGACCTTTGGGCCGCAACTGACAGGCGAGGCGGACATTGGGTGTGGCGCCGATACGGCGCAGGATCCGCTGTTCGGGTTCGGCGGGTGGCTCGACGCTGCCGACCGCGCCGCGCACCCTGACCCGGCATGTCGAGCAGCGGCCGCGGCCGCCGCAAATATGGGCGTGTGGGATGCCGGCCATACGACTGGCTTCGAGCACACTGGTGCCCGGCATGACCTCGACAATGCGGCCATCGGGATAGCTGATCCGGATCAGCCGATGACGGCGCTCCCAAACGGTACGGGCGAGCCGCGCCAACAGCACCGTGGCCACTATGCCGGCAAACGACCAGGAGAGAATTTGGGCGATTTCTTCGAGCACCCGCCGTTCTGCGGGCGACGGCAGGCGCATATGGGCAAAGGCTGCCCGGGTCCAGGCGGGATCAGCGGCGAGGGCGGCGATCGCTCTGCCGGCCTCGATGGCGCCGAGCAGCGACAACACTGGGAAGAGCACCGCTGCAGCAAGTGCCACCGGCTGCCAGCGGTCATACCACGGCCTGATCTTGAGCCAGAAATGCAGACCAAACATCGCGTGCGACCAGGCCAGGACCAAGGTCGCCAGCTGCAACGCGCCGTGCCATGGCGAATTGACGAAAAGGACCCATAACACAGCCGTGTAATTGTTGTTGGTAGTGCCGAACAGATCGTCTGACAGGCGGGTGCCGACGACATGGCCGGTGAGCAGGATTGGTATCGCAAAGCCGAGCACCACCTGCAGCCATTCGCCGATCTTGAGGCGTAGGGTGCGGCGCTCCCACAACGACCATACCGCCAGCGCGAAATGCACGACAAACGCGCCGTAAAGCAGTAGTTGCGCCGGCGGGTTGCCCCATAACCAAAGCACCCATCCCAGCACGCGACTCATCGCAGCGAGCGAAATGAGGCCCATGGCGTGGTTGGCGAGATGCATCGTCACGTAAGCGAGCATCACCAACCCAGACCACAACCTCAGCCGGCGGGTCATGACCGTGCTCCGACCCGTAGCCCCGCCGTCGCCGCGCCGCTCTCCGGCGGACCGACGAATTGCACCGCTGCGCCCATGCGCCGCAATGCGCCAACCGGCGGAACATGGCAAACAACGCGCACCATGCTAGGGATCCGCTCTATGCTGGAGATCGAACATCTGGTCAAACATTTTGGCGCGCTGGTCGCAGTCGACGACGTATCGTTTAGCGTCGCGCGCGGCGAGGTTCTGGGCTTTCTCGGGCCCAACGGCGCCGGCAAATCGACGACGATGAAGATGATCACCGGCTTTGTCGCGCCGACCTCGGGAACCGCGATCGTCTGCGGCCATGACATCGCGCGAGCGCCGATCGCGGCAAAACAGTGCATCGGCTATCTGCCCGAAGGTGCGCCCGCCTATCCCGATATGACGGCCGCCGAGTTTCTCGATTTTATCGCCCATATCCGCGGTTTTAGAGGCCGTGAAGCAAAGCGGCGCATCGGCCGGATTGTCGAGACGATCCATATCGGGGAGATCATGCACCAGCCGATCGAGACCTTGTCCAAGGGATATCGCCGGCGCGTCGGGGTGGCGCAGGCCCTGTTGCACGATCCGCAGGTGCTGATCCTCGACGAGCCGACCGACGGGCTCGACCCGAACCAGAAATACGAGATGCGCAAAATCATCGACGAGATGCGCTCTAACAAGGCGATCGTGATCTCGACCCATCTGCTCGAAGAGGTCGAGGCGGTGTGCAACCGGGCGATCATCATCGCTCATGGACGCATTCTTGCCGACGCGGCGCCGGCCGAACTCGCCCGCCGCTCGCGCCGTCACAACGCGGTCCGATTCGCCGCAACCGGGGCTGCCGCGCCCCAGCTGCGAGCTGAATTGCTGCGGTTGCCGGGCGTCGCGACGGCCGAACCCGCCGAAGACGGCGAGGGGATCCTGATCTTGCCGCGTGACGGCCAGGATATCGTAGCGGATGTCGCCGATTTGGCGCGCGCCCATCGCTGGCAGGTATCGCTGCTGCGGGTCGAGCAGGGCCGGCTCGACGAGGTCTTTCGCGACATCACCACCGCGGCCGCCCGACCTGCCGCTCTCGCTGCAGCCGCCTAAATTTTGCGATGCGCAACACTCTGACCATCTTTCGGCGCGAGTTCGTCAGCTATTTTACGACCCCGCTCGCCTATGTGTTCATCATCATCTTTCTGGTCACGGCGGGCATGCTGACGTTTTTCGTCGGCAATTTTTTCGGTCGTGGGCAGGCCGATCTGCAGCCGTTCTTCGAATTTCATCCTTGGCTCTACCTCGTGCTGATCCCGGCCTTGTCGATGCGCCTTTGGGCGGAAGAGCGCCGACTAGGGACGATCGAGCTGTTCCTGACCTTGCCGATCCGAATGACCGAGGCGGTGGTCGGAAAATTCCTCGCCGCCTGGTGCTTTGCCGGGGTTGCCCTCGCTTTGACCTTCCCATTCTGGCTGACGGTCAACCTGCTCGGCCACGCCGACAACGGCGTGATCCTGGCGAGCTATATCGGCAGCTGGCTCTTGGCTGGGGCGATGCTCGCGGTTGGCGCGTGTATCTCGGCAGTGACCAAGAACCAGGTCATCGCCTTTGTCGTGACCGCGGCCGTCGCTTTCATCTTCACGGCGGCGGGCTCGCCGGCGGTGCTCGGCGCATTCCAGGGTTGGGCGCCGCAATGGTTGATCGATGCGGTTGCGCAAACGAGCTTTGTCAGCCATTTCAGCGCGATCACCCGCGGCGTTCTCGATCTGCGCAACATTGCCTATTTCGTTTCGGTCATCGTCGCGTTTCTGTGGGCCAACGCGATCCTCGTCGATCTCGAAAAAGCCGAATAGGGGACGGAAAAGTCGTGAAGACCATCAAATGTGATTGTTGCAGAGCGCCGATGGCGCTCGCCATTTCTACATCCGCTAGGTGCAGGGTGGTCCGGGTGCGAGCCCGCCGGTCTCGTTCTGCCAAATTGGCGTCGTCCATGAGGTAGCGATGCGATCGTCTACCCCGACCCGCGGATTGTTCGCGTCGCGCCGTGCCACTGCTGTTGCGGCGCTCGTCTGCATCGCCCTCATTCTGATTTCCGTAAACATCGTGATCGGCCGCTGGCTCAATGCCCGGCTCGACCTGACCGCCGACCAGCTCTACACGCTCTCACCCGGCACCTTGCACACCCTGGCCAAGATCGATGAGCCGATCACTTTGCGCTTTTATTATTCCAATCGGCTCGGCAACGAGGTGCCGGCCTACGGCGTCTATGCCCAACGCGTGCGCGAATTGCTGGACCAGTATGTCGCGGCATCCAACGGTAAGCTGCGCCTCGAAACCTATGACCCACAGCCGTTTTCGGGGGTCGAAGACCGCGCGGTGGCGTTCGGCCTCCAGGCTGTGCCGCTGGACGCCGAGGGCGACAAGGTCTATTTCGGCCTCGCTGCGACCAACTCCACCGACGATCAACAGACGATCGCCTTCTTTTCGCCCGAGCGGGAACGGTTTCTCGAATATGATCTGACCAAGCTGATCCATTCGCTTGCCGTCCCGAAAA
>DASXMC010000571.1:0-3731 GCA_036495885.1 Allostellaceae bacterium
GTGGCATTGGGGGTCGAGCGGTTCGGTCAATCGGGCGACATTCCCGACCTCTACCGCGCCTACGGCATCGACACCGACGCAATCCTCGACGCTGCCGCCCGCGCCTGCCTGCTCGCGCTACGCTAGTGTTAGGAGGGGTTAGCGTTTAAGACTGAGACAGACGATTCACCCAATCGCCTTGGCCGGGCGTGGCCCGCGGCCGGGCAAGACGATTAGACTAACACCGAATCGTCTAAATGCATCTGAGCGCGGACGGGCGGGGCATCGCTCGCCTCGGCGCCGACGCTGCGGCAGCTCCGGCTTTGCGCTTTTGAACGAGACGACAGATCCCGCTGATCCGCCTTTTCCTTAACCTTCTGTGGATCGTCTCCGGCGGTGTGTGGATGGCGATCGGCTGGCTTCTCGCGGCGGCGATCATGGCCATCACCATCATCGGCCTGCCGTGGACGCGCGCCGCCTTCAATATCGCGGTCTACACCTTGCTGCCGTTCGGCAAGACCGCGGTTTCGCGCGCCGACTATACCGGGCGTCAGGATCTCGGTAGCGGTCCGCTCGGCACGCTCGGCAACATCATCTGGCTCGTTTTTGCCGGCTGGTGGCTGGCGCTGGGACATCTCGTCTTCGCGCTCGGTCTTGCGATCACCATTATCGGACTGCCCTTTGCTTGGGCGCATCTAAAGCTCGCCGGGCTGGCGCTGTGGCCGATCGGCAAGATGATCGTGCCGATCGACTGACTGCCCGGCGCGGCCGTTGGGGCGGGGTTTCCCTTCCGGCGCTTGTCTTCGTCCCGCGGCGCAGCCATGTTGTAAGCTGATTCGCAATAGGAGAGCGGATGCCGAGCGAACCTTTGATCGGCGGCGCTGCTGCCGGCCCCGCCAAGGACGTTACCACCGCGACCTTTATGGCCGAAGTTGTCGACGGCTCATTCGACACCCCCGTGATTGTCGATTTCTGGGCGCCGTGGTGCGGCCCTTGCCGCCAGCTTGGACCGCTGCTGGAAAAGGCAGTGCGCGCCGCCAATGGCGCGGTTCGCATGGTCAAGCTCAATATCGACGAGAACCCCGAGATCGCGCAGCAGATGCGCATTCAATCGATCCCGGCGGTGTACGCCTTCAAGGATGGCCGCCCGGTCGATGGCTTTGTCGGGGCCGTGCCCGAGAGCCAGGTCAAGCAATTCGTCCAACGCCTTGGCGGCGGCAAAGGCGCACCGTCCCCGGTCGAAGAAGCGATGGCGATGGCCAAAGAGGCGCTGCAGCAGGGTGACCACGGCACCGCCGGCGCCATCTTCTCCCAGATCCTGCAGCGCGAGCCTGCGAATGCCGATGCTCAGGCAGGTCTCGCCCGCGCGCTTATTGCCGGCGGTGATCTCAAAAAGGCGCGCCAGACGCTTGATCGGGTTGCCAAGGAGCATGTCAGCCATGCCGAAATCGGCGCCGCCCGCGCCGCACTCGATCTCGCGGAACACGCCAAGACGGCGATGGCGGGTGCCGGCAAGCTGCGTGCCCGGCTCGCCGCCAACCCGGACGACCACGAGGCTCGTTTCGAGCTCGCCACTGCACTTTTCGGCACCGGCGAGCGTGCGGCGGCGATCGACGAATTGTTGGCTCTTTTCAAGCGCGACCGCGAGTGGGACCAACAGGCGGCGCGCAAGCAGCTCGTCAAGTTTTTCGAAGTCATGGGCAGCACCGATCCGCTGACCTTGAGCGCGCGGCGGCGGTTGTCGGCCCTGATGTTCTCGTAGAGGAGGGGCGCAAATGAGCGAGCGGCCAGGACTTGCTGCGCTGTGCGAGACGCTCCCGATCTTTCCGCTTGCAGGTGTCTTGCTGCTGCCGCGCGGACGGCTCCCGCTTAATATCTTCGAGCCGCGTTATCTGGCGATGACCCGCGATGCGCTCGCCGGTGACCGTCTCATCGGCATGGTCCAGCCGAGCGACCCCAACCAGCCGGCCGCGGGCAATCCGCCGGTCTACCCGACCGGCTGCGCCGGGCGGATCACCTCCTTCTCCGAGACCGACGATGGGCGCTTTCTGATCACTCTGACCGGGCTGTGTCGTTTTCGCATCCGCGAAGAACTGCCGCCGTTGCATGGCTACCGGCGGGTGGTGCCGAAATGGGACGAGTTCGCCAACGATCTGCGCAACCCGCGCGAACTCGGTTTTGACCGGGAGCGGCTGATGCGTGGTCTGCGCGCCTATTTCGACAAGCACCAGATCAAAGCCGAATGGGATTCGATCAATTCGGTGCCGGGCGAACGGTTGGTCACATCAATCGCAATGGTTTGTCCGTTCGAGCCCAGCGAAAAGCAGGCCCTGCTAGAAGCCGGCGATCTCGACGAGCGCGCCAATCTCCTGACTGCAATCGTCGAGATGGCAGTCATGGATGCTCCGAGCGAGGGCCCCAGCATTCGCCATTGAGCGCGGTGCAACCAGGCACGGAGGCGGTAATGGAAGGTTCGCCGGAGATCGATCCGAAACTGCTCGAAATTCTGGTCTGTCCGCTGACAAAGGCAGCGCTGCGCTACGATCGTCAAGCCCAAGAGCTGATCAGCGACGAGGCTGGGCTCGCTTACCCGATCCGCGACGGCATCCCGATCATGCTGGTCGAGGAGGCTCGCCCGCTGCGCGATGACGAAAAGGCGGCCCAACCTTCTGGGTCACCCTGAGAGCATAAATGAGCGCCGGTGCCGCGACCCGCTGGCCGGTCGAGCTGCGGCTTAAACAAGCGGAAAAGCGTCTCGAAATTGCTTTTGACGACGGCAGCCGCTTTAGCCTGCCAGCCGAGTATCTGCGCGTCGAAAGTCCCTCGGCCGAGGTTCAGGGCCATGGACCGGGACACCGGACCTTGGTCGCAGGCCGCGCCCATGTCGGCATTATCGGGCTCGAACCGGTCGGCAATTACGCCGTCCGCGTCATTTTTGACGACCTCCACGACACCGGGATTTTTTCGTGGAGCTATCTCCATCAGCTCGGCGTCGAATACGAGAAGCGCTGGCGCGCCTATATCGCCGCGCTGGCGGCGGGCGGGCTGAGCCGCGAGCCGCAACGCGCCTGAGGGCGCGCCACGGTCATCCCCGCCCAGCGCGGGCTTCGCCGGCTAGGGACAACCCGCGCCGGTATTCCGGGACCAGCCGCCCGAGAAGATGCAGCATTCGTTCTTCGCGGCGGCTGCGGGCGGCTTCTTCGAGCTCGTCGACCGAACGGGCCAGCAAACCATAATCCGCGGTGCGCGGTGCAGCGAGTTGGATCGCGGGATTGCTGGTCGGCATCAGCGGCTCGTCGGGATGGAACAGCTCCTCGTGCAATTTTTCGCCCGGGCGCAGACCGACGAATTCGAGTTCAATATCGCGACCGGGGCGCAGCCCGGCCAATCGGATGATCTGCTCGGCCAGATCGACAATCTTGACCGGCTCGCCCATGTCGAGAACACAGATTTTGCCGCGAAGATCGGCTGAATCGGAGCCGGGTGCCAGCGCCGCCGCCTTCAGCACCAGTTCAACAGCCTCCCGCACCGTCATAAAAAAGCGGGTCGCGTCGGGATGGGTTACAGTGAGCGGTCCGCCGGCTGCGAGTTGGCGGGCAAAGAGCGGCACGACAGACCCGGTCGAGCCCAGCACATTGCCGAACCGCACCGTGACATAGCGCGTGCCGTCTGCTCTTCGCCGCGCCTCGTGGAGGTCGAGCGCCTGACAAAAGCTCTCGGCCACCCGCTTGCTGGCGCCCATGACGCTGGTC
>DASXMC010000572.1:0-2024 GCA_036495885.1 Allostellaceae bacterium
AAGGATGCGATATTGCCGCCGGTGCTGGCGACGCCGGTCATGATCATGGTCATGGAGAATGCGGCGTTGAACGCGATCCGCGAGTTTCTCGATCCGGGCGAGAGTGCCGTCGGAACTGCGGTCAATATCCGCCACCTCGCCGCCACCCCGGTCGGCCGCCAAGTCACCGGCGAGGCGGAGGTGACAAAGGTCGATGGCCGTCGTATCGAATTCGCCGTGCGTGCCACCGAGGGTGGAACAGAGATCGGATCGGGGTCGCATTCGCGCGCGGTCATCGACGCTGCGAAATTTGCCGAACGCCTACGCTGAGATGTGGGGGCGGCGATCGACACAGAGTCGCTGGGCTCTGTAAATGAACCAATCGATGTTCGACGAAATCGCCACATGGGTGACTAAAGCCGGGCTGGTAGGCCGCAGCGATAACGAAGTGATGGCCGGCTTTTGCCGCCGCGTCGCGTCTGCCGGGATCCCGTTGGCGCGTGCCTTGGTTATTCTCGATACCCTGCATCCGATTTATGAGGGCCGCGTCTTTCGCTGGCGCGCCGACTTGCCGAACGACGCCGAGGCGGTGGATTACGGCCGCACGAATGAGGGCGAAGCGGCCGAGAACTGGCGGCGCTCGCCATTCTTTCACCTGCTGAACACGGGCGGCGAGGTGTTGCGGCGGCGCCTCTGTGATGGAGACCCTTCGGACTTTGTTGCGATCGAGCAGGCACGCGATGAGGGCATGACCGATTACCTGGCGTTGGTTCAGCGCTTCGCCGATGAAGGGGTGATCGGCGAGATGGATTGTGTCTATTCGTCATGGGTAACCAATGCCGCGGACGGTTTTGACGATAGTGCCGCCGTGGCGATCAAGCGTCTGGCACCGTTTCTAAAGCTCGCGATCAAATCGGCGTCGCTGGTGCGCATGGCCGGGACGTTGGTGGAAACCTATCTCGGCCGTGACCCGGGCCGGCGGGTGATGAGTGGGCGCATCCTGCGCGGCGTTGCCGAGAAAATCGGCGCGGTCCTGTGGTACAGCGATCTGCACGGCTACACTCACATCTCCGACACCGTGCAGCCTGAACAGATCATCCCGCTATTGAACGACTATGCCGATGTCGTCGTCTCCGCGGTGCACGGGCAGGGTGGAGACGTGCTGAAGCTCGTCGGTGATGGGACTTTGGCAATCTTTGCCGGTGACGATCGTAGGACGTGCTGTCTCGCGGCGCTTGCCGCGGCGATGCAGGTCCGCGAGGATGCCACCCAGCTGAACCATCGGCGGGCCGAACAGGATCTGCCGACGAGCGAGGTTTATCTAGCACTGCATGTCGGCGACGTGTTTTATGGGAATGTCGGCAGCAAGGATCGCCTCGACTTCACCGTCATCGGCCCGGCGGTCAACGAGGTCAGCCGCATTCTGGCGATGAGCCGCTCGGTCGAGCGCGACGTGCTGCTGTCGGCAGATTTCGTCGGCGCTCTCGACGCGGCGACGCGTGCCCGTGTGGTATCGGTCGGGCGTTATGCTTTGCGCGGCGTGGCCCAACCGCAGGAGCTGTTCACTCCCGAGCCCGGCTTCATCCTCCCGTGATTGCCCCCGGTCCGGGTCGCGTCGAGGCGCCCGCTGTGTTATAGATCGCTGGCAAATGAGCGCGGTATTGACAAACCTTACCCGGTCCCCAGGTCTATAATCTTTCTAAACTTGGGAGGAGCACTTGATCCATCATCTGTCGATCGCGGCGCGCGACCCGCAACATGTCGCCGGAGTGCTTGCCGAAATCATGGGCGGCAAGGCGGTGCCGTTCCCGCCGAATCCGGGCAGCTTTTTTGCCCTCCAGCTCGACGAGCATGGCTCGGGCGTCGAGGTCTACCCGGCCGGGACCGAATTGCGGCCCGGCGGCGAGGTCGGCGGCGGCTTTGTCAGAAAAGAGCCGCGCGGCTTTGCCCCGACCCATTTCGCTTTGAGTGTCACGACTGACGCGGCCAAAGTCAAAGCCGTCGCCGAGCGCGAGGATTGGCACTGCTTCGACTGCAATCGCGGC
>DASXMC010000573.1:0-7236 GCA_036495885.1 Allostellaceae bacterium
GGCCGTCAGCCTGCGAAAATATGTCATATGCAAACTTGCCGCCGCGCTCGATCAGCGGCCCGATATACATCTCGGTATCCATAAGCTCTCCTGATCTCCAGCAACTCCGAGATAGCGTAAGCTTAACATGGCCGGCAACACCGTGTTCCATATTATTGAGCAACACTCGGTAAACAAGGTTATCATCTCGAATGAGACTCGCATACTATAGTATCTATTTTGTGAACGATATTGCGCCCATCGTCGCAGCGCCCCTGATCGCACCCGGCGCGCGACCGGATCCGCAAGATTGAAGTACCGCTTTGGAGTACTACCGGTGACAATTCCTTACCTTTCTGGCATCGGCGCCCTCGCCCGACGCTATGACGGATTCATCCTCGACCTGTGGGGCGTCATCCATAATGGTATCGTGCCGATGCCGGGTGCGGTGGACGGGATGCGCGCCTTGGTCAAAGCTGGGAAATTGATTGCGCTCTTATCGAATGCGCCGCGGCGGGCAGACGACGTTGCCCGGCGCATTACTCAGATCGGGATACCGGCTGATTGCTATCACCACGTCATGTCGTCAGGTGAAGAGGCGTGGCAGTACCTGCGTCATCGTCCGGAGCCGCTTTACGCGACGCTCGGACGACGCTGCCTGCATATCTGCTCTGACCGCGATCTCGAAATTCGCGAAGGGCTCGATCTCGAATTTGTTGAAAATCCCGACACCGCTGATTTCATTTTGAATACCGGTCCGGCCGGCTGGGACGACACGATCGACGATTATTTCCCCTTGCTGCGGCGGTCGCTGGCCCGCGATCTGGTGATGGTCTGCGCCAATCCCGACCTCGTCGTCATGCATGGGACAAAGCTCGCCCTGTGCGCCGGTGCGCTGGCACAATGGTACGAGAGCGAGGGCGGCCGAGTTCGCTGGCACGGCAAACCCCATCATTCGGTCTATGACAGGTGCCTCGCGCTCCTCGGCATAGATGAGCGCTCGCGCGTGCTCGCGGTCGGCGACAGTCTGCGCACCGATATTGCTGGCGCCGCGGCAGCCGGGCTCGACAGCCTATTTGTGATCGGCGGTATTCATGCCGAAGAATTTGGCGCCTTGGATGGCGGAGACCCGGACGTAGCGAGGATCGAAGCCGCGCTAGCCGCCGGCCCCTATCATCCGGTTGGCGTTGTGAGCCGCCTGCGCTGGTGACGAGCAGCAGGCCGGCCTCGCAGCGCCGGCTCAGTCGTGATCTGTCAGGTGCAGTATCTTCTCGCGCAAGCCAGTGGCGTAGGCCAAACCCTGCGCGGTCAGGACGACCGTCGGCGGTGTCGAGTGTACCAGTCCTTTGCGCTCTAGCGCCGCCCACACCGAGGGATTTCTGAGCCCGGTGGCATCGCGCGAGGCAACCACCGCCTCCCCCAAGTGAAAATGATCCCCGTGCGGATGAGGCAGGCGGGTCAGCACGACCGTTTCCTGATCTTCGCCCAGCCTCGAAAAGTCAGGCAATTGCGCCAATTCCTGCAGCAGGGTCAAGGTCTTCAGCTGTAGCGGGTTGAGCCCGAGCGGGTTGTGTTTCGGAGCCATGATCCTGACTTCGGCGATGATGGGCTGAGTTGCCGGTTTGGTGCGCCTATGCATCGGTTGCTCGATAGGACCGAGACCGTTTGAGATGCGGCAGCCGAGGCCGCAACCATGCCGTTCATTGGCGCACCCGGCTTAGCACTTCATGTCGAGCATGTGCGGTTCGGGTTAGTCTTCCGGCGCTCGGCGGGTCAAAAATCGGTGCAGCGGCCGCCGAACTCCCAGTCGCCGTAGCGCGTCGGCTCTGGACCTTTCGGGCCGCCGATTTCGGCTGGCGGCGGCGGTTTGGTCGTACCTTCAGAGCTCGGAACATTGGGGGCGCGAGCCGGTGAATCCGGCCGGTTTTGCCCAGGTGACGAATCGTCCATAGGAAAAATGTGGCAAGACACCAAAATAACTCAAGCCGCCTCGAACAATTCCATGTCCATCGGGTTCCGTCGGAACCGAATGGAGGTGGGCTTTGTTTGATCGTGAGGCGCATGCTCGGCCGCATGTCGCGATCCGCGTTGAAAGAACTTTGATGCCCAATTTGCCGACCGCCCGCGATGTTGCGCTCGAGTTGCTGAGCGCGGTCCTTCGCCGCAGGCGTCCGCTCGACGATGCGATCGAAGACAATCCGGCGATGTCGTTGCTGTCGGGCCGGGATCGGGCGTTTGCCCGGCTGCTGGTCGCCACGACCCTGCGCCGGCTCGGCCAGATTGACGAACTGATCGCGCTTTGCCTCAACACGCCGCTGGCGCCGCGGGCGGCTGCGGTCCATGACATTTTGCGGCTCGGCATCGCACAGCTGTTGTTTTTGCGCACACCACCCCATGCTGCGGTTGCCACCAGCGTCGATCTTGCTCACAGTCGCGGGTTCTTATCGCATAAAGGTTTAGTTAACGCGGTCCTGCGGCGTCTGAGTTTGGAAGGTGGCGAATTGAGCCGCGAGCAGGATGCCCCTCGGCTCAACACGCCCGACTGGCTGTGGCGATCGTGGAAAAACGCTTATGGCGAGGAGACGGTGCGCGCGATCGCCGCAGCGCACCTCAAGGAAGCACCGCTCGACCTGACTCTGCGGGCCGATCCGGAATTGTGGTGCGAGAAACTGCAAGGATTGCTGTTGCCGTCGGGCACCCTGCGGCGACAGGCGGGAGGTGCAGTTACGTCGCTTCCAGGTTATGCCGAGGGAGCATGGTGGGTGCAGGATGCGGCCGCCGCATTGCCGGCTCGGCTAGTCGGCGATGTCGCCGGACACGAGGTGGTGGATCTGTGCGCGGCCCCAGGCGGCAAAAGTGCGCAGCTCGCCTGCGCCGGCGCCCGGGTTATTGCAATCGATCGCTCGACGCGCCGCCTTGAACGCCTGGCCGCCAATTTCGGACGGCTTGGTCTGCCGATCGAAGCGGTGGCCGCGGACGCGGTGACCTGGCGCCCGGGCCAACCCGTGGCTGCGGTGCTGCTCGACGCGCCATGCACGACCACCGGTGCGATTCGCCGCCATCCCGATGTGCCCTATCTCAAATCGCCGGATGACGTGGCTCGCCTCGCCGTCGTGCAAGAGAATCTGTTGCGGTCCGCGATTGATATGCTGGCTCCTGCCGGTACGCTGGTTTACTGCACATGCTCGCTCGAGCCGGAGGAAGGGCCGCGACAGATCGAGAAGCTGCTTCGCTCGGGTGCGCCGGTCGTACGCCGTCCCATCCAAGTGGGCGAAATCGGCGGTCATGACGAGTGGATCACCGCGGAGGGAGACCTGCGAACCTTGCCTTGCCATTTGGCAGAGTACGAGGGGCTCGACGGCTTCTTCTGTGCACGTCTCACTAGGGTCGAAAGTTTGGCTTGAGGTGCGCCGCCCGCGTCCGCGACTTGCGAGGACGCTTAATCCTTGTTACCAAGCGGCATGCTTCCGTTGGTGCCGAAGGCATTCCATAATTCTGAGTCGGTGCTCCTCGAACGTTGCTGTGCCCGGCCTGGGCGCGGATGAGAAAGAGGACCAATAAGCAGGGCGTATCGGCGCGAGAACGCCGCAACGGCGACAATCCGGCTTTCCTCACCCGATGGCGACAGAATCTTCTGCAATCGCTAGCAGCCAATCGCTTCTACCGCCACACCTTGATCGGGCGCGTTCCGGCCGGCATCGGCGTGAGAGTGGCTCAGCCTTGGCCGGGCGATCCGAAGCGCGGCATGGCGATCGCCGCCGGCGACATTCGAACCGTCGGGGACTTGGTAGCCAGCCCTGTCTTCGGACGGCTTGCGCCGGCGGGCAGCGAACAGGGCGATGCCGCCTGGCACGGTTTTGAATGGATCTCCGACGTCGTCGCAGCCGGACCTGCCGCACGCGATTCGGCACGTGGGCTGGTGCAAACCTGGCTCCTGCAGGACCCCGACTTCGCTTCGGTCGCCTGGCGCTCCGACGTCCTCGCAACGCGTCTGTTTGCCTGGATCACCCATTTTGACGACATCGTCGGGAGCAAGGAACCGGCTTTCAGGCGAGCGGTTCTTGCCAGCATGGCCAAGCAGCACCGTCACCTCGCCCGTTTCGCGGTGTGGGAATTGGGGGGCGCCGCTCGGCTGCGAGCATTAAAAGGGCTGATCGCCGGAATTCTGGCGCTTGACGGTTCGGGGCCGCGGTTGACCAGAGCCCTCAGGGTGCTCGAACGCCAGGCCGCGGCGCAGATCTTCCCCGATGGCGGACATCGCTCGCGTAGCCCATCGGTGCAATTGCGGGTTGTTCAGGACCTCGTCGAGATCCGATCGCTCCTGCGGGCCGCGAAAATTGAACCACCGCCAGCATTGCAGGATGCGATTGAGCGAGCCGCGCCGATGCTGCGGCTGTTTCGTCATGGCGATCGCCGCCTCGCGCTGTTCAACGACTCGGTTGAAGAGGACGGCGTGCTGATCGACCTCGTGCTGACCCAGTCGGAAACCCGCGGCCGCGGACTGACCCATGCCCCGGATACTGGTTTCGAGCGGTTGCAAGCGGCCAAAAGCCTCGTTGTCGTCGATACCGGCACGCGACCATCGCCGAGTTTCGATATGCATTCGCATGCGGGCGCGTTGTCCTTTGAAATGAGCCATGGCCGCGAGCGGATTATCGTCAATTGCGGGGCGTATCGCGGCGCTAACCCGAATTGGTGGCGTGTCCCGCGCGCTAGCGCCGCACACTCAGTGCTGGTAATAGCCGACACCAACTCGACCGAAATCCGCGACGACGGTGGATTCAATCGCGCCCCGATGTCGGTCAGTTGCGAGCGCGCCGAACACGAGGGCCAGCATTGGATTTCGGCGACCCATGATGGATACCGGGAACGCTTTGGCTTGATCCACACGCGGGAGCTGTTTCTTGCTGCCGACGGCGACGATCTGCGCGGAGAAGATCGCCTGACCGGCCGGCCGGGCGCCAACTTTTCGGTGCGTTTTCATCTCCATCCGTCGGTCGAAGCCTCACTGGTTGATGGTGAAACCACAGCGGCACTGCATCTGCCGAGCGGCCTCTGCTGGCAACTGCGGGCGACCGGCGCCGAACTGGGTCTCGGCGAGAGCATCTATCTCGGGTCCGGAGAGGCTCGAAAAACCCAGCAGGTGGTATTGAGCGGGTCAGCCGCTCCCGGCGGGACGACGGTGCGCTGGGCGTTGCGCCGCGAGCGCGGCAAAACCGGTTCGGATTAGCTTGTGGGGCAGCCGCCTCGACGCAGCTGATGCGATCCTGGCCGGGATTATCCTGGCTGCTGCCGCGATGTGTTGTGCTGCCGCCACGGCAGCGCTGATCCCCTTGCTGCGCTGGCGCAACGTGCTTGATCGGCCGAACGAGAGGTCTTCCCACGCTGTCCCGACGCCGCGTGGAGGCGGTATCGCCGTCATCGGCGCGATCCTGTTGGCGTGGCTTGGTCTTGCTGCCATCGGCCGAGTGAGCTCCGCGCTGATCCCGATCTGTACCGGCGCCGGACTGCTGGCCGTCGTCAGCTGGATCGACGATCTTTACGGGTTATCGCCGGCAACGCGCGTAGCAGCGCAGGCGGCGGCGGTGGCGGTCGGCCTTGTCGCTCTGCCTAGAGAGGCGAGCAGCTTGGTCCCATGGCTGGCGCCCGCCGTCTACGACGTCATGCTAGGTTTTGCTTGGCTGTGGTGGGTCAATGCCTTCAACTTTATGGACGGCATCGACGGCATCGCCGGCAGCCAAGCGGCGACGATCGGCGGCGGTCTCCTTCTGGTGACTGCCGTCGGCAACGCCGTCGATCCCAGCATCGCCCTACTCGCCGCGGCAGTCCTCGGCGCTGCGTTGAGCTTTTTGATATGGAACTGGTCGCCGGCGCGGATTTTTCTCGGCGATGTCGGCAGCGTGCCGCTTGGTTATCTGACCGGATTTCTGCTGATCGGTCTTGCCGGCGCCGGGCACTGGAAAGCAGCCTTGATCCTGCCGCTCTATTTTCTTGCCGATGCGACGATTACGCTCGGCCGCCGCTTGTTGCGCGGCGAACGGGTATGGCAGGCCCACCGGCAGCATTTCTATCAGCAAGCCGTCAGCGCGGGCCTCGGTCACGCCGAAATCGTCTCCCGGATTGTGGTCGCCGATCTGTTGCTGGTCGCTTGCGCCTGGATCGCGGAAAATGGGGCCGGCGCACTCGCTTTGCCCGCGGCGGCGATCGTTGTCACGGTGCTGCTCGAGGCCCTTGGGCGGGGCCGGTGATGACCGAGTGCGGGCCTTGTCGCCGTGAACCGGCCATCCTATACCGCCTCGAATGAACGAGTTTTCGCACAAGATTGGCCGGGCGCTGATCTCGGTCAGCGACAAAGCGGGTCTCGCGCAGTTTGCCGCAAGATTGGCAGGGCGCAGCGTCGAGCTGATTTCTACCGGTGGATCGGCGCAGGCGTTGCGCGCTGCCGGTCTTTCCGTGACCGAAGTGGCGACCGTTACCGGCATGGCCGAATTTCTCGACGGGCGCGTCAAAACCCTGCACCCCGCGATCCACGGTGGGTTATTGGCGCGCCGCGACCGGCCGGATCATCTTGCTGCGTTGAGCGAGCGCGAAATCGGAACCATCGATCTTCTGGTCTGCAATCTCTACCCTTTTGTGGAAACCGCAGCCCGAGGTGCAAGCCGGGAAGAGTGCATCGAGAACATCGATATCGGCGGGGTGGCGCTGATCAGGGCCGCGGCCAAGAACCATGATGCCGTGACTGTCGTCACCGACCCCGCAGACTACGACAGCGTGCTCGCGGAACTGGCCGCGGGCGACGGATCGGTCGGCGCCCAGCTGCGCCGCGTCTTGGCGCGCAAGGCCTACGCGACAACGGCCGCCTATGATGCGGCGATCGCCGCTTGGCTGGCGCGCGACACGCAGGAAGTTCTCCCCGACAATCTGGTGATCACCGGCGCGTTGGCGCAGCGCCTTCGCTACGGCGAAAATCCCCATCAGGCAGCGGCGTTTTACCGCCTTCGAGAGAGGGCGACGGCAGAAACCCGGCCGGGGGTGGCCACGGCCCGCCAAATCCTGGGCAAGGAGCTGTCATACAACAACTATTCCGACGCCGATGCGGCGTTCGAGCTGGTTGCCGAATTCGCCGAGCCGGCGGTTGCGATCGTCAAGCACGCCAATCCCTGCGGCGTTGCCGTGGGCGCAACCTTGCGCACGGCGTGGGAGAAGGCGCTGGCGAGCGATCCGATTAGCGCTTTTGGCGGAGTGGTGGCGGTGAAC
>DASXMC010000574.1:0-3187 GCA_036495885.1 Allostellaceae bacterium
ACCGTCTGATCAAGGAGCTGTGGGCCTTCACCGACAACCATATCGCCGTGCGGTTTGCTTACGAGTGCCACGATGACAGCGGCAACTGGTTCCGCTCTTACGGAAACGAGAATTGGGAATTCGATGCTGAGGGCGTAATGCGGCGGCGCTTGGCTTCGATCAATGATCTGCCGATCAGCCAAGCCGAGCGAAAATACCACTGGCCGCTTGGGCGGCGGCCCGACGATCATCCGGGCCTTTCCGACCTGGGCCTTTGACCCCATTCAGCGGATGCGCACAGAGGGAGTTCGAAGATGAGTGAGGCCAAGCTTGCGCCAAACCTTCCGAATTGGATGGTGGAGCACGCGAAACGTTATCTCAAGAGCGGCGGCACCGACGGGCACATGTTCAAGCCGACCCAGCCGGGCCGGCCGGAGGTAACGGTACCCTCTCTGCTGCTGACGACGACCGGCCGGAAATCGGGACAGAAATTCATCTTCCCGCTGTACTACGGCGAAACCGGCGGCAGCTACTTCGTGGTTGCTTCGAAGGGCGGGGCACCCGAGCATCCCGGCTGGTACCGCAACCTCCTCGCCGATCCGGAGGTCGAAGTGCAGGTCGGCACCGCGAAGATGAAGGCGCGGGCCCGGACCGCCACCGGGGAGGAGCGCGCGCAGCTGTGGCAAAAGGCGCTCGAGTTCTGGCCGCCCTACGCCGATTACCAGCGCAAAACCGACCGCGAGATCCCCGTGGTCGTGCTCGACCCCGTCCGCTAACAATCTGGATTGATCCTCGGCCTCGGCGTTTGCGGCGCCGCTCGCCCATCCGATAGCGCCTCTCGCAAGACTCCTGGCTGCAGGCTATTCGAACAGGCCAAGGCTGATTGGAAGGCCGGACGTTTCGGAAAGGTCCCGGGTGACGAGACCGAGTTTATTCCGCTGCCAGACGGGTCGCCTTCGACGGTCAGTCATCCGTAGTTGCCAGCGGCACGTTTGGCGGCTGCGGTGAGGAGATGGCAAATGACGGACGAGCAGCAGCGAGCCCTGCCGAGCCGCGAAATTTGGCCGGAGCTCCCTTTTGAAGCGTGGCAGGATACCTATGACACGCTGCAGCTTTGGACACAGATCGTCGGCAAGGTTCGCTTGGCGCAGGCGCCAATGATGAACCATTGGTGGCAGGTGCCGCTTTACGTCACCGGCCGGGGACTGACCACCTCACCGATGCCGCATCAGAGCGGGCGCTGCTTCCAGGTCGACTTCGATTTTATCGACCATCGGCTGCTGGTCGAGGTCAGCGATGGAAGGACGGAAAGCCTGTCCCTGGCGCCCCGCGCGGTTGCCGATTTTTACCGCGAACTTATGGATCGGCTGAAAGCGCTCGGGCTGGAGGTGCGGATCTGGACGATGCCGGTCGAGATCCCGGACCCCGTTCCGTTCGAACACGACCGCGAGCACGCCGCGTATGATGCCCGTTACGCTCATCAATTCTGGCGCGTGCTGGTCGAAGTGGACCGGGCGCTAAAGCAATTCCGCTCGGGGTTTCTTGGGAAGGCGAGCCCCGTGCATTTCTTCTGGGGCAGCTTCGATATGGCGGTCACTCGCTTTTCCGGTCGTCTGGCGCCGCCCCATCCGGGCGCTCCCAATCTGGCCGACCGTGTCACGCGCGAAGCCTATTCGCACGAGGTCAGTAGTTGCGGCTTCTGGCCGGGCAAAGGTCTCGGCCAGCCTGCCTTCTATTCCTACGCCTACCCGGAGCCTGCGGGTTACGCCGACGCCTTGGTCTTTCCTGATGGAGCGTCCTATAGCCGAGAGCTCCACGAGTACATTCTCCCCTATGATGTTGCCCGCAGGAGCGCCGCGCCGGATCAGACCGTGCTCCAATTCTTGGAGAGCACCTATGCGGCCGCCGCGGATCTTGGGCATTGGGATCGCGCCGCACTGGAGCGGCAATCATCCCGCTAGTCTAATCGATCGGCCCCGACGATTTCGGCCATGTCCTGAGGCCTTCGACATGTCTGTCGAAGCTCAGGAAGAAGTGCTGGATGCCGATCGAGCCGCCTGTTTCGGCGGTCGCGCGCGCATGGTCGGGGGTGATCTGGCGCCCCGGCAGCGGCGTTGGACCCATCGAATTTCATGCTCGTCCCCGGCTAACCGGGCCCGACGGCCTGCGGGAGGGATACGCCGTCGCGCCCGATGGCTCGGGCTCGAGGCTCGCGATGGCGCGGCCGCGCGTCTCCGGGAGCAGCAGCAGCATGACGATCATCAGCGCATGGGCCAAAGTCGAGAACAGTGCGATCGCGGTGCCGAGCGGCATCACCGCCGTCGCAAAGCCGATCGCGGTCATGAACACCGAGCCGATCGCCCGGCCGGCATTGTAGCAGAAACCCTGACCGGTGCCGCGGATGTCGGTCGGGTAAAGCTCGGTCATGAACGGGCCCATCGGCGCGAACTTCATCAGGATCGCAGTGTTGAGCGGGATCCCGAGGAGCAGAAGCCCGGTGTTGCCGACCGGCACGTACAGATAGACGAGCACCATGACGATCGTCGCGATGGCCGAGATCATAAAGGTCCACTTGCGACCGATCGCGTCGGCTAGATAGGCGCCCAGCACGAATCCGATCAGGGCGCCGAATGCCTGAACCGCGACGTAGAGCCCTGTGCCGGAGGCGGATAGATGGCGCACTGTGCGCAGATAGGTCGGCATCCAGAACCCGACCGCCCAGACCCCGCCCTGCGCCCCCATGACCATCAGCGACACCTTTATCGTCAGCCACAGATACGGCTGGCGAAACGCCGAGAGCAGGTGGGCAATCCCGGGCGGTGCGCTGCTGTTGCGCCGCGCCTCGAACGCTTCCGATTCCGGGATGCTGCGGCGCACCCACAGCACGAACAGGCCGGGCAAGATCCCGACCCAGAACAATGCCCGCCACGCGATTACTTCGGGCAGAATGGCGGAGAGGCCGGCATAGACAAGTGCGGCCAGGCCCGGTCCGACGGCGGCACCGGTCTGCACAAAGCCGACACCGCGGCCGCGGTACTTGTCCCGGATGACCTCGCCCATCAGGACGGCACCAGTGGCCCATTCGCCGCCGAACCCAAGCCCATGCAAGCCGCGCAGGATGAACAGCTGCTCGAAATTTTGCGCGAAGCCGCAGAGAAAGGTGAAGATCGAATACCACAGGATCGCGATCTGCAGCATGCGCACGCGG
>DASXMC010000575.1:0-3270 GCA_036495885.1 Allostellaceae bacterium
CGGCACGATCAGATCCCGTTTTGCGGGGGTCTTGACCGGCTTGCCGTCGAGCGCAACGCCATAGCCCTGACCGAGTGGGACGATCTCGCCGTTCTTGTAAAGTCGCTTCATTCCGCCAGATCCAACACCGCAAACGGGTCAGCGACGTCGCCGGGAAACCCGAAGAATTTCCAACTTTCCCGCATATGCGGCGGCAACGGCGCCTTGACCCGCAAAATGCCGCCCCGCGGATGCGGGATCGCCAATTCGCGGGCGTGCAGATGTAGCCGCCGCGGATTGGGCGCGCCGGCGAGTTGCGCCTCAGCGCCGCCGTATTTTGCGTCGCCGAGGATTGGGGTCCCGATCGCGGCGCAATGCGCCCGCAGCTGATGCGTGCGTCCGGTCACCGGCAGCAAAGCAAGCCAGCTGGCGCGTTCGCCGGCATTGTCGATGACCCGATAATAAGTGACGGCGGGCTTGCCGTCGTCCGGATCGGCGCGCACCCGTTCGCCGCCGGGCCCGGCCTGCTTGGCGAGCGCCAGGCTGATCCGCCCCTCGGCCGGCTTTGGCCGGCCCACCGCCAGAGCCCAATAAATCTTGCGCGTCGTCTTGTCGCGAAAAGCGCGGGCGAGATCCGCTGCCGCTGCAGCACTGCGGGCAATGACAAGAACACCGCTCGTGTCTTTGTCGAGCCGGTGGACAAGCCGCGGCCGCTCCTCATGGCCAAAGCGCAAGGCGTCGAGCAACCGGTCGAGATGCTGCTCCGCACCAGTCCCGCCTTGGACCGCGAGGCCCGGCGGCTTGTTGAGCACGATGACCTCGCCGTCGCGATGCAGGATCGCCCCTTCGAGCATCGTTCGATCGGTACGGGAAATGTCGTGCGGCATGGGCGGCCCCATGGGTTGGGCCGCGGGAAGCGGCGGAACCTGGATCTCTTGGCCCGCCGCAATCCGGTCTGCGGCCTTGGCGCGCTTGCCGTCGACTCGGATCTGGCCGGTACGCAGCAGCTTTTCGAGCCGACCGTGCGTCAATGCGGGATAGTGCCGCCGGAACCAACGATCGAGGCGGACCGAGTCGTCGCTATCGAGGACTTGGACGGTTTCCATCATGGCCCTCTCCGCCCCCGAGGGAGGAGAGAGAAAAATTGGGCCGATCCAGTCTGTTCGTGCGGACGCATCTCGCGATTTCTCACTTTGGGTCGGAAGCTGCGGTGCGCTCGCGCAACTTCTCCCAATAGTCGAGCCGTTTCTTGATTTCGCGCTCAAAGCCACGCTCGCTCGGCCGGTAGAAGCTGTGACGATCGATCTCCTCGGGAAAATAATTCTGGCCGGAAAATCCTTCCTCGGTGGCATGGTCATAGACATAGCCCTTGCCGTAGCCGAGCCGGCGCATCAGCGGGGTCGGCGCGTTCAGAATGTGCATCGGCGGCATCAACGAGCCGGTCTCGCGGGCCATCCGCTGCGCCTCGCCAAAAGCCGAATAGGCGGCGTTCGACTTGGGCGCCGTCGCGAGATAGATCACGCATTGCGCAATCGCCAATTCGCCTTCGGGCGAACCCAGCCGGTCGTAGGTATCCCAGGCGGCGAGCGCCTGGACCACCGCCTGCGGGTCGGCGAGGCCGATGTCCTCGGCCGCGGCGCGGGCCAGCCGGCGCAGGATATAGATTGGGTCTTCGCCTCCCGTCAGCATGCGCGCCAGCCAGTAGAGGGCAGCGTCGGTATCCGAGCCGCGCACCGATTTGTGCAACGCGCTGATCAGATTGTAGTGCCCTTCCTGCGCCTTGTCGTAGAGCGGGGCGCGCTGCTGCACGAGGCGGGCAAGTTCGGCCGGATCGAGGAGCCGGTCCGCGGGCAGCCGAGCGACCTCCTCGACGAGGTTGAGCAAGAAACGACCGTCGCCGTCGGCCATGGCCCGCAATGCGCCGCGCGCGTCAGCGGTCAGCGGCAGCTCTTGGCCGAGCGCCGCCTCGGCGCGGCGCAGCAGGGTTTCGAGATCGTCGTCGCCGAGCCGGCGCAGCACGAAAATCTGGGCGCGCGACAACAACGCCCCGATCAGCTCGAAAGACGGGTTTTCGGTCGTGGCGCCAATCAGGACCACCGTGCCGTTCTCGACGACCGGCAAAAACGCATCCTGCTGGGCGCGGTTGAAGCGGTGGATTTCGTCGACAAACAACAGGGTGCCGCGTCCCTCCTCGCGCCGTTTGCGCGCGGCATCGAACACTTTGCGTAGGTCGGCTACGCCGGAAAAGACCGCCGACAACGGCTCGAATTGGAGATCGGTGCCGTGCGCCAACAGGCGCGCGATCGTGGTCTTGCCGCAGCCCGGCGGGCCCCACAGAATCATCGAGGAGAGCCGCCGCTGCGCCATCATCCGCCCGATCGGGCCGGTTGGGCCGAGCAGATGCTCCTGCCCTACCACCTCGGCCAGGCTCTTCGGCCGCAACTGGTCAGCAAGCGGCCGCGGCGCTTGGTTTTCGAACAGGGTGTTCATGAAGTCGACATCGAAGAGAGGCCGGCGCGGAACGGCCGGCACACCGCAATCCGCTCACCCAGCGTCGCCGGGAATGCATTGCCATCGAACAGAGGACCGTGCTCCGACATCGGCTACTCCCGGGTCGAGCCGGTACTCCCGCACCAGCCTCACCCGTCCCGTCTCGTCCTCGCTTGTGGCAGCTACCAGCGCCCAGTCGCTCATCGTATCGCCTTCGGCCTAACCATGGAACGCTCGGCCCGGACCGTGGTCGTGCGGCTTGCTCTCGCCGCGCCGTAGTTGAAATGAGCGAGGCTGCAAAAGCCGAACTCCAAGTCTTCGTACAGGATCTTTCGCTCAGGTCCATCGTCGCCGAAAATAGGTAGCGACAAATCCCTTGTCGGTCATCACCTCTCGGATCAGTCCGCAGACCTTTTTTGCGCCTCCAGCCCCGGATCGGCTGCAAGGCCATTGTGGCTTGCCACTACAAGCTATTCGAGCGTCGGGCCGATCGACCCTCCTCGATGGTTATGTGAGCAAGTGCGAAGTCCCGCGCCGCCTAGCGCCGCGGTGCTGCTGGTACAAGTACGCGACCACGGTTGGGCGATTTTCCGGCAGAGTCGACCAGCCGGCGCGGCGCCGCCCTTGACGAACGCTGCGGCCCGCCCCTACTCGGGCCGGCATGAGCATCGAGAGCTGCTCGGAAAACAGCGAGGACGCGCGATGGACAATGGTGGCGATCCTCCGGACAGCACAAGGGAGACACGCCCCGCCCCCTCGGTCTGGGCGCAGCGCGCCTCGCGCCTGCTGCTGGCGAGCGCG
>DASXMC010000576.1:0-1536 GCA_036495885.1 Allostellaceae bacterium
GCTCGGCCGACAAACGGACGCCCGATACGGTCTTCGTCGGCGCCCGGCGCCTCGCCGATGATCATGACGGAGGCGGTGGGATTGCCGTCGGCGATGACGGTGCTGGTGGCGGTTCGCTTCAGGGCGCAGCCCTCGAAGCCAGCGATCGCGGCTTCGAGGGCCTCGACGCTGTCGGCGCGCGCGGCCAACGTACGCGCCGATTGCGCTGCCGCGGCTGCCGATTGGGCATAGGCTTGGGGCGGTTCGGCCGTTGTCGCAACCGCTGCATGCTGCGGGGCTGCGTTCGGCGGCCGTGGCGCGTTTGCCGGAGCGAGAGCCACCTGGCCCCTCCCGGCCGGCGCCGGTAGTTGGGCAAACCGGTCGACCGGCGCGTCACCGATCGCTTCGTCCGCCCCCATCTCGACATACCAGCGCAGCATCGCCAGTGCTGCAGAGTCCTTGTCTACCGTCAGCCGCTCGCCTGCATTGGTCATTTCCCAATTATAGCATGCTCGGGAACCGATGCTGCGGCTTGACCTCGCGCGGGCGATCGCCTAAATGGGCGGCTTTGCCGCGCCGGAGATCCGGACGCAGGCGCTTGCGGCTAGAGTGATGAAGACCTTTTCCGCCAAACCCTCCGATATCGACAAAAAATGGCTGTTGGTTGACGCCAACGGGCTGGTGCTCGGACGCCTCGCCTCGGTGCTGGCGCTGCGGCTGCGCGGCAAACACAAGCCGTCATTTACTCCGCATATGGATTGCGGCGACAATATCGTTGTCATCAACGCCGAAAAGATTGAGCTGACCGGTAACAAGCGCCAGGACGACATCTTTTATTGGCACACCGGTTATCCCGGCGGCATCAAAGGCCGCAGCAAGGGTGCCATCCTCGCCGGCCGACATCCCGAACGGGTCATCGAAAAGGCTGTCGAACGGATGCTGCCGCGCGGGCCGCTTGGCCGCACGATTATGAAAAATCTGCGGGTCTTTGCCGGGCCCGACCACCCGCATCAGGCGCAGCAGCCGCAGCCGCTCGACGTAGGTGCCATGAACCGCAAGAATTTGAGGGCATAACCGATGGCAGAGAGTGAGAGGCCGGGCAATCCGCCACCCGGCCAGCGCGGACAGACTTTTCAGGGTTTGGCGAGCCTGCGCCAAGCGATGCAGGCAGCACAGCGGCCTCCGGCAGGGGCTCCCGCGGCGGCCACGCCGGCGGCGACCGTCGATGTCCAACCCAAGCTCGACGAATTCGGCCGCGCCTACGCCACCGGCAAGCGCAAGAATGCGGTGGCGCGGGTGTGGATCAAGCCCGGCGCCGGCGCGATTAGAGTCAACGGCCGCGACAGCCCCGTCTATTTCGCGCGACCTGTCTTGAGAATGATCATCAACCAGCCGTTTGTGACGACGAACCGGCTCGGCCAGTTCGATGTGATGTGCACGGTGACGGGCGGCGGCTTGTCGGGTCAGGCGGGGGCGTTGCGCCACGGCATCAGCCGAGCATTGACCTTTTACGAGCCCGGCCTGCGCCCGGTGCTGAAGAACCAGGGTTTTCTGACC
>DASXMC010000577.1:0-10490 GCA_036495885.1 Allostellaceae bacterium
CCATCAATATTCCGACATACAGCGACCTCGGACAGCTTCACTATCCTAGTAGGTTTTAAGATAAAAGCTGAAGCGGAAGAATTTGCGACGAGCTTCGATGGGCATGATTTGAGAGTAACGCAATTAGTTCACAACTACTAATATTCAACAGTTTCATAATCGCGATTATCCGGCTCGTGCCGCTTTTCCCATAAATGGGTTCATGCGACGTGCGCAACGTTACTTTAATATTGCTGAAAATGCTTGGTGGCAATATTCAGCCGCCGGGACCCTCGGATTTCGTGCGACCGCCGGCAACCGGCAGCAAGAGCGCTGGCTGTCCGGCAGCGCGGGAAGCTGATGGCCGGCGCGGTTGCCGCGCAGCTGCGATGGTGCGGAATTGGTCGGCGTATTGGCGAACGATCGCTGCCGCCGGTTTGAGGCGGATGCCGACGCCGCCATTGGCGTCGACAAAGGCGCATTCGGCGGCGATGCGCTTGACGGCATCTTCGGCGGTCATTGGGAGGGACGGCGCTTCATCGGGCATGGCCATAGCTCATGCCACTGGCCGGCCGCGGTGTCAAAATCAGGCGGATGGCCGGGTAGCGTGCCCTCGCTGGCGGCGTGCTCCGAGCGGCTAGGTAGTCGCGCCGGATTTCGTGTTGGGGAGCTCGCGGCGAACGTCCCGCGCCGGCTTGTCCTCGCGCAGCCCTTCATAGACCACCTGGCGCAGCAGGTGGTCGTCGGTCCAGGTTAGAAAACTTGTCCTTGTCGACGAGCTCCGACCTTAACCCGGTGCCAAGCGGACAGGAGGTAAAAAACCTCGGGGATGGATCGACCGTACGTTGAATATAATTTAGGCAAACGAGGCAGGAAGAGGCAGGTCGAACACCTGCCCTTGCGCCTCAGCTTCCGGGGGAAAGGCATATGAAGAGCCGAAAGAAATGGCTTTTGGGCGGGTTCTTGACGGCACTCGCTGTGGTCGCGGGTGCAAATTCCGGATTTTCACAGGTCATTCCGGCCTCGACCTGCAACTCGGGCCAAAACAATCCGCCCGCGTGCAATCAGGCCAATGTCCGCGGCGATCGCTCGGAGGGCTGGCTGGCGCAAGGCCGATCGGAAGTCATGGCACGCAACGGCCTCGTCACCACCAGCCAGCCGCTCGCTGCACAGGCCGGCCTCCGCATTCTAATGCAGGGCGGCAACGCCATCGATGCGGTGATCGCGGTGGCATCGACGCTCAATCTTGTCGAGCCGATGAATACTGGTCTCGCCGGCGACGTTTTTGCGATGGTTTACATCGCCAAGGATCAAAAGCTCTATGTCCTGAACGCGAGCGGCAAGGCGCCGAGCAATCAGACGCTCGCCTACATGAACGCGAATGGCTACTTCTACAATCCGGCAAACTGGGGGCCAGGCTCGGGAATGCCATCCGCCGGGATCACTACCGTCACGGTCCCGGGCGCGCTGTGTGGCTGGAACGCGTTGCTCAAGCGATTCGGGACAATGAGCTTTAGCCAGGTTCTGGCCCCGGCTATCGATTACGCCCAGAACGGATTTCCTATCTCGGAGCGTATCGCTCACGATTGGACGCTGCCAAACGCAGAAGGCCCCAATCCGTCCTCGGCGGCGGGATGCTGCACACAGCTCGATCCCGATTCCGTTGCGACTTGGTACATCAACGGCCAGCAGCCAGTCGCCGGGCAGATCTTCACCAATCCCGATCTGGCCCACACGTTCCAGCTGATCGCGGATCAGGGAAAGGACGTTTTCTATAAGGGCGAGATCGCTCAGGCCATCGTCGCCAAATCCACTGCGCTCGGCGGGACAATGACCACCGCAGACCTGGCGAACTATTCAGGTGAGTGGGTGACTCCCGCGACCACCAATTACCACGGCGAACAGGTTTACGAGTTGCCGCCGCCGTCGCAAGGCTGGGCGACCGTCGAGATGCTCAACATTCTAAGCCAATGCATAGGGAACGTTTATCCGGGCGAGACCCTGGCGAGTCTTGGGCCTCAGGATCCCCGCTACTGGCACATACTGGTCGAAGCGAAAAAGCTCGCCTATGCTGATCTCTACACTTACAACGGCGATCCAGACCAAAACCCGGGGCTACTTAATCTCGTGTACAAAAAGCTGACGACACCATCCTACGCCGCGACCTTGTGCAGCAGGATCAATCCTAATCAGGCAGCCGCCGCCACTCCCGGCAGTGCAACAGGCGGAGGTGACACCACCGTGGCTTCAGTGGCCGACCGCTGGGGCAACATGGTCTCGTGGGTGAATAGCAATTATGGCGGCTTCGGGTCCGGCATCACCGTTCCCGGCTACGGCTTCATTCTCCATAACCGCGGCGGATTGTTCACCCTGAACCCAAGCAGCCCAAATGTTATCGCCCCCAACAAGCGGCCGTACAACACGCTGATGGCCGGGTTCGGCATGGGCGATGACGGCAACCTGATGACGCTCGGCCTGATGGGCGGCGATATGCAGGCGCAAGGGCATGCGCAGATGTTCGTCAACCTGGTCGACCTGGGCGCGAATCTTCAAGCCTCGACCGATCTGGCGCGGTTCTATCACAACCAGGTGCCAAACGTGCTGGAACTCGAATCGACGCTTTACGACATGCCCGTCGGCAACAGCACAATGGGAGCGGTGCTGGCTAATAATTACGGCCACAACGTGCAATCGGTAAACGGCTCGGCGGTCGGCGGCTATCAGTCGATCCTGTTCACGCCGTCGGGCTCGTCGGATGGGAACGCCTCGAGCGGTGATCAGCCGATCGCCGGCTTCTACCGTGCGGGGTCGGACCATCGGAAGGATGGCGAGGCGGTCGGCTGGTAAAGCCAATTTCGACAGCGCCTCGGGACCTTGATTGGCTCCCGAGGCGCTGGTTTTGTCGGGGCCCGGCGGTAAATTCGATTTCGTCAGGGCCGGGAGCGCACGCCTCGACAGCGGCCCGCAAAGGGGCAGAATTCAAACGAGTAGGGCACAGCGCGCATGTTACGCGCAATGAATGAAGCATGAAAATCGTGCGGGCCGACATCTCTTGACGGAAACTCGCCAATGACCATATCCGCGTTGCACGGTCGCCACTTGGGACTGTGCATCGCAAAGACAGGCACTGTCCTGCCGGAAGTGCCGATGCCCATGTTGCTCACTGGAGGATATGGTTATGGATGGTTTTGATTTCTCGCCGCTGTTCCGTTCGACGATCGGCTTTGATCGTGTCACGCGCCTGCTCGATGCGGCGACCCGCGTCGACAGCGCCTCTCTCGGCTATCCGCCTTTTGACATCGAAAAGACCGGTGAACACGCCTATCGGCTGACCATGGCCGTAGCCGGGTTCTCGCCGTCCGAGCTCGATGTCACCGTTCAGGAAAACACCCTCCTAGTGACAGGTAAGGCGCAGGACGAGGAGAAGAAGAACGGCACCGGCTATCTGCACCGAGGCATCGCGCGGCGCGCGTTTGAGCGGCGCTTTAGCCTCGCCGATCACATGAAGGTCACCGGCGCCAATCTCGATAACGGCATGCTCCATGTCGAGTTGGTGTACGAAGTGCCCGAAGCGGCGAAGCCGCGCAAGATCGAGATCGGTGCCCAACCTGTGCGCCCGCAGGCGACGGAGCAGAAGGCAGCTTAACAGCCGAACACGGCTGACAGGACGCCCCCCGATTTGGGGGGCGTTTTCGTTTTGAGGCGATCACTTAGCGGGGTGCCGGGCGGGTTGGTTTGTTCTCAGCCTGCGCCGCCGGTATCGATTTTCGGATGCGGCACCTGCCGCCGCACCTCTTTCGCCGGCTTGTCCTCGCGCAGCCCTTCATAGACCACCTGGCGCAAGAGATTGTCGTCGGTCCAGGTCAGAAACGTAAGCGTCCGGTCTTGGCCGTGATCAGGCGGCCGCCTCGGCCATCGGGGCCTGGTAAGCCCAAGGCATCAGTTCAGAGATGCGGTTGATCGGATGCCCGGCGGCGATCTTGGAGAGGGTATCGGTGAGGTAGGCTTGCGGGTTGACGCCATTCAATTTCGCGGTCTGAAGGATCGAGTACATCGCGGCGGCACGCTGGCCGCCGGAATGACTGCCGGCGAAGAGCCAGTTGCGTCTTCCTAAGGCTATGCCACGGATTGCATTTTCGGCGATGTTGTTGTCGGCTTCGAGCCGTGCGTCAGTGGCAAAGCGCGACAGCGCGACGCGTCGCCTGATGATATACCGCAGGGCCTCGGCGAGTTCCGATCTGGCCGAGAGCTTTCGCTCGGCAGCCTGCGCCCAGGCGAAGAACGCATCAAGCAAGGGGATGGTAGCGGCGCGATGTACCAGCCTCTCGTCTGGCGGGGCGAAGCGAGCCTTGTCCTCGATGGCATAGAATTCGGCGATCCGATCGAGAGCCGCCTTGGCGACGGTCGACTTCGTGGATTGCCACACGTCGAAGATGCCCCTGCGGCAATGGCTCCAGCAGGCGACCTCGGTGATCGCCGGCATCGCCGGCAGCCCCGGGCTGACCTTGGGGTCGCTGCACGATTTGTTTAAAACTGCACGCTAAGCAGGATCAGTGCATAGTCGCACGCGACCGCCGTTTCGGCGTCAAGGTGGCGGCGAGTTTTGTCAGCCACGCGACCGCACCTGGCGTGCGGTGCCACGCCGGGCCGCATTCCGTGACGTAGTAGGTCGCCTCATCCGGCCCACCCATGGTGACGTAGCCATCGTCGGAGGTCACCGAAGGCTTCGCGCCGGTCAGGATGGCGGGTACATGCTCGTTCGCGGACCAGGCATCCCTGACCAGGGCCGCGGCCTGCTCGTCCCCTCCGCTCTCGCGAAAAGCCACGAGCGCCCGGGTATAGAGCCAGAACGCGCTGGGGATATACCGTTGGCCAGCCAGCCATAGGTAGTTTCCGAACCTATCCATGCTCGCCTATCACCAGTACCTACGGTGCCGGGAGGGGTCGTCGACCGAGAGGTTGACAGCGCCCCTTCGGCTGCGGGAGGATCGCATGGTTACAATAACCAATGACAAGGGCACTATGATGATAGAACAGGCCCTAGTCTACGCAGCAAAGTATCGCGCCCTTGCGTTACGTGAATCTGATCAACTGATGGCTCGGTTATTCGACGAAAATGCTCATTGGCTCGAAACCACGGCTGCGCGTTTGAAACATGCCCGCGATCTTTTAAACGACGTGCGAGCTTAGACCCACGTACCGAGGCTCTGCTTTCGCCGGTGCGGGCCCCTAATTTCAAAAGAGCGGTAGTTTCGATGTATATCTCTCTAAAAGACAGCTGTTCCAAAGGCTTTAACAAATGGTGGGACGCTTGCCAGCCAGAAATCAAGAAGGATGTTCTGGCGGATGGCGGCGACGAGGTGGTGGCCGCCCATCCTGGCCTGGAAGATACGTCGGTGATGTCGCCCGAGCAGCCTCATCATCCAATTCGATGAAGGGCCGACCACGCCCGCCCGTGTATCATCGTCGGTAGGCTCAAGCCGGCGACGTTATTAACGAGTTATTTATTAAACGGGATTCGTGAATACCAGAGCGGCGGGTTCGGCTGTATTACCTACAGAATGTGATGTCGAAATCAAATAAGCATTGGTCGAATTGGGCGGTTCGGCCGCCAGTATCGGGAATCCCGATCTTTGCGCGTGAGTAGTTTCCGAACCTGCCACTGTCGAGTTCTGTGGGCTAGAAGTCCACTTCTCGCCCACGATAGAGGGTGAAGCGTTGCAAGCTTGGGGAACACATGTCCATAGCGCGTAAAAGTCTGGAAGATCACACCCCCGCAGCAGGTCATCCCGATCAGGTCGCACGGCGTCATCCTCTCGCCTCTAAGCTCTTCGAAAAGGAGCATGCCTATGCGGCTCGGCTGGTACAAATCGCGCCAGCCATCCGCAGCGTGGTGCGGTCCACCATCACACTGAAGCTTCCAGATCCTCAGCCGTTGGAGATCCAACACGATGACGGGGTCATGACAGGCGTCGTCACGCAACCGCGGGAACACGGGAGCGGCCCATAGGGCGGGCGCGAGGACGCGACGTGGCCGCGCGCGCTGCAATTGACTTAGGCGTCGGCCTCACCAGGAAGGGACGGGTGGTCGCGACGCCGCCCAAGCGCTCCTTTTCCGAGCATCTGATTTCGCCCGAAGCGTCGACTTTCCGGCGCCTGCCGGTCGGGGCTGAGCCGCAGTCCGACGGTGGCGTCCATTTCCGGATCTGGGCGCCCCGGTGTCGCGAGGTTGCGATCGAGATCGAAGGCCTCGAACCGGAGGGACTGCAATCCGAGACCGACGGTTACTTCTCGCTGTGGAGCAGGCCGGCGCGAGCCGGCATGCGCTATCGTTTCCGTCTCGATCGGAGTGAAACGGCACTGCCTGACCCTGCGTCGCGATTTCAACCCGACGGGCCACACGGACCTTCGGAAATCATCGATCCCCTAAATTTTACTTGGACCGACGGCGCCTGGTGCGGGGTCGCGCGTGAGCATCTCGTCATCTACGAGATGCATATCGGTACGTTCACCTCAGAGGGGACATGGATAGCCGCGTCGCGTGAGCTGCCGGCTCTCGCCGAACTCGGCATCACCTGCCTTGAAATTATGCCCGTGGCAGAATTCCCGGGCTGGTTCGGCTGGGGATATGACGGTGTTGACCTTTTCGCACCAACTCGACTTTACGGTCGGCCGGTTGATTTCCGCTGCTTCGTGGACCGTGCTCATGCCCTCGGGATCGCCGTCATTCTTGACGTCGTTTACAATCATTTCGGCCCGGACGGAAACTATCTGAAATTGTTCTCAGCGGCTTATTTCACTGACCGCCACGACAACGACTGGGGTGAGGCGATCGATTTCGACGGTCCGAATTCTGGCCCGACGCGCGAATTTTTCGTCGCCAATGCAGGTTATTGGATCGACGAGTATCATCTCGACGGGCTGCGGCTCGATGCGACGCAGGCAATTTTCGATCGATCGGAAGATCATATTCTTGCCGCCATCGTTCGGCAGGTGCGGTCGGCGGGATGCGGTAGGATCACATTTGTCGTCGCCGAGAACGAGCCGCAGCACGCCAAGCTGGTCCGCCCGGTCGAGCAGAGCGGTTACGGGCTCGACGCTTTGTGGAATGACGACTTTCATCACAGTGCTATGGTTGCGCTGACCGGACATCACGAGGCCTACTACTCGGACTACCGCGGTCGCCCGCACGAGTTCGTTGCCGCCGCGAAGCACGGTTTCCTCTACCAGGGGCAGCGCTACCGGTGGCAGGCAAAAGCGCGCGGCACCCCGACGCTCGATCTCCCGGCGGAATGCTTTGTCGTCTTTCTGCAGAACCACGACCAGATCGCCAACTCTGGCACCGGAGAACGCTGTCACGCGTTGACGAGCCCGGGCCGACTTCGCGCAATGACCGCTTATTTCCTGCTGATGCCGGGCATTCCGATGCTGTTCCAGGGGCAGGAATTCGGCGCGTCGAGCCCGTTTTTCTATTTTGCCGATCACCAGATCGAGCTGTCGCACGATGTCCGCGAGGGGCGCCGCCGCGAGCTCGCGCAATTTCCCAGTCTCGCGACCATCGAGATGCAGGCAGCGCTCGCCGATCCCGGCGACATCGACACGTTTCGCCGATCGGTGCTCGATCTCAGCGAACGGCAGCGGCACTCTTCAATCTATACGCTGCATCGCGACCTTCTGGAACTGCGGCGCACGGACCCGGTGCTTGGACGGCGGCCATGTCGGATAGATGGTGCAGCACTCACGGATGACGCCTGGATGCTGCGCTTCTTCTCGCAGACTGGCGACGACCGCTTGCTGATCGTCAATCTTGGCCGCGACCTTCTGCTCGGCCCAGCGCCCGAGCCGCTGCTGGCACCGGTCGAGGGCCAGGCTTGGCGGCTCTTGTGGTCCAGCGAAGCTCCCGCTTACGGTGGTTCGGGGGGCCCGGCACAGGATCGCGCAGGAGATTGGCTCATCTCGGGCCAGTGCGCCATTGTCCTCGCGCCCGGCTCCTCAGTCGCGAAACCCGAGGCAAAGAAAGTCTTCCATCTCCGAGAAGCCAATGGTTGACCCGCTCCGGGCTATCCGCGACGAGAACTCGTTACCGGAGGCTCCGCGTGAGTGGCTCGTGGCGAACGGGTTAGGCGGCTATGCCTCGGCGACGATAGCGGGGGCGATCACCCGGCGTTACCACGGTTTTCTGATCGCTGCCCAGCCGGCTCCGCTCGGTCGCATGGTGGTCCTTAATGATCTCGAGGTCGACATCGAGCTCGAAGACGGCGTCGTCGTAAACCTACGCGAGAACGGCCGCTTCCTCGATTTTACCTTGAACATGGGCCTGCCAAGCTGGCGATATGAAATCGATGGTATCCTTATCGAGAAGTCGATCGTCGTGCCGTCGCGCCAGAACATCGTGCATTCCACTTTTCGCTCGCTCGGCGACGGCAAGCGCGTCCGCCTCCGGGTGAGGCCCTGGATCAACTTTCGGGCGCTCGAAGCGCCGGTCGGCGAGGCGCTGTCCGCGGCCTATACGCTGACCATACAGGGCGACCGATACGAGATTAGCGCCGGGCCCGATCTGCCGACATTGCGGCTGGCCATGGAGGGCGCTGAAAGGCCGACCTTTACCGCCGACGGTGGCTCGCGCCGCGAGCGCTTCTACGACATCGAGGCGCAGCGCGGTTACGATTCGCGCGGCTGGCTGTGGAGCCCCGGCTACTTTGCCGGAGAGGTCCGCGGGGGTTGCCCGCTCACCTTGATCGCGGCGACGGAGGCTTGGCATACCGTGCTGGCACTGAGCCCCGACGACGCGCTGACCTTCGAAGGCGAGCGGCGCCGGCGTCTCGTCGGAATGGCGCCGGCGCCCGCACAAATCGGCTTCGCAGCCGAGCTCGTCCTCGCTGCCGACACCTTTGTCATCACCCCGGTGGGGCGCATAGCCGACGGCGCGCGGGCGCGGGCCGAGGGAGACGAGATCCGCACCGTGATCGCCGGCTATCACTGGTTCACCGATTGGGGGCGAGACACGATGATCTCGCTCGAAGGACTTGCCCTGGCGACCGGTCGAGTGGTCGAGGCGCGCTGGATCCTGCGGACCTTTGCTCACTACGTGCGCGACGGACTGATCCCAAACCTGTTCCCCGAAGGACAGAACCAAGGCCTCTACCATACCGCTGATGCGACGTTGTGGTTCTTCCACGCGCTGCACTGCTATGTCGAGCACAGCCGGGATAAAGGGACCTTGGAGCTCCTTCTACCGATCCTGAAGGACATCGTACGTCACCATCTCGAAGGCACCCGTTTCGGCATCAAAGTCGATCCGCACGACGGGCTCCTGACTCAGGGGGCGGAGGGCTATGCGCTGACCTGGATGGATGCGAAGGTCGGCGATTGGGTGGTGACCCCGCGCCGCGGCAAGGCGGTCGAGATCAACGCGCTCTGGTACAATGCGCTCCGTCTGCTGGCGGATTGGCTGCGTGATGCGGAGGACCCGGAAGCCGAAGAAATCGGGGCTCATGCCGACAAGACGCGCGCCTCGTTTAATCGCCGCTTCTGGCACGTGGCCGGCGGCTATCTATACGATGTCGTGGACGGCGAGAATGGTGACGATTCCGCTTTCCGACCGAACCAGATCTTCGCGATTGCGCTCGCGCACCCGGTCCTCGACCGGGAACATTGGGATGCGGTAGTTACCGCGGTGCATGAGAAGCTGGTGACCCCGGTCGGGTTGCGCTCCCTGGCGCCGGGCCAGCCCGATTACAAACCGCGCTATTTCGGCGATGTGCGCGCCCGCGATGCCGCCTATCACCAGGGCACAGTGTGGGCCTGGCTGATCGGCCCGTTCATCGATGCCTGGCTCAAGGTCCATCCCGATGACAACGCAACCGCACGACGTTTCCTCGAAGGCTTCGAGCCGCATCTGGCTGAGGCCGGCCTCGGCTCGATCAGCGAGGTCTTTGACGCCGAGCCGCCCTTCACCCCGCGCGGCTGCATTGCCCAAGCCTGGAGCATCGCAGAAGTGCTGCGCTGCTTGCAAAAGACTGCGCAGGAAAAGGAGTGAATTTGCTGTGCGTCACCAGGTTGGACCGAGGTGTCAGACGCAGTCCTGGTGATCGTCGACCCAGCTAGTTACCGGTGCGACACGATAACTACTGCCTCCGAGAAGTGGGAGAAAACACAATGCTTGCCAGCATACTCGGATAATCTGAGCGGCGGCAACTTGGGCTTCTACATTATATCGCCTGCGCCAGCCCGGATCGAACAGCCGTAGCGCAGCGTCGATCTGGACGAGATCGGCGCGGAGTCGATCAATCGCCCCACGGTGCGTCATCCGATCGGCGCACAGATCTCGATCCTGCGCGTCGCGCTCTCTGTCAGCGCGGAGAGGGCGGCGCGCTGCCTGGATCAGCGGCAAGTGCCAGGCGGATCAGTGCCGACAGCGAGTGCAAGCCGGTCTTCTTCATGACTGCGGCGCGATGGTTCTCGACCGTGCGCTGGCTTATGCCGAGGTCGGCGGCAATGTTCTTGCTGGG
>DASXMC010000578.1:0-1528 GCA_036495885.1 Allostellaceae bacterium
GCAGCGCCAGCGCGGCCGGTCGGCGGCGGTCTTCCACGCGCACGCGGGACAATGGTAGCTCGCAACCGTCATCTCTGCTCCTCCCCGCCGATCTGCGGCCGACAACCGTTGGACTTAATGAAGAACCGTGCGGCGGCAAGTCTTGCGGCCCGGCCATTTCTGGCCGTCGCAATCTCGGCAATCATATGGCTTTTCCGAGCATCGAGACCGGCAACGCCCTGAAAGCTTTGATCGCCGATTTGGAGCAGGTCACCAAATAAGATCCCCCTCATCCCGGATCGTTAGCGCTGCCGCCGGCATGGTAGTCTCTACAGACATCCAAAAGGGAGAGAGTTGCGATGGATGTTGAACCTACGGCTGAAAGGTTCGTCGCGCCGATTGTCGATAGCCCCTTATCCGGGACGTTGTCGACCCGGCCTATGATCCTTTTATCGGCACCGACTTTACCTTCGGGGTTTAGGCCCGCCTTTACTGAATCCCGCCGTGGCGGAACTGCGGGGCGACCTCGCTCATAAAGAGGCGCAAGCTGTCGACTGCGGCTTCATGCGGCAACGGGCCGAGACGGAAAGTCGCGATGACGCCGCCGACCCCGAGCTCGGCAATTTCGGCAATCGCTTCGGCGACGCGCATCGGCGAACCGCAGATAAAGCCGTGCTCGACACTGGCGCGCGATGCCGGCAAATCGCTCGCCGGCACCTCGATCCTGAGCCCGGTGTCGCGATAGATGCGGTTGCGCAACTCGGCGCGTGACGCGACCATCGCCTCGAATGCCGGGATGCCGATGCGCTCAGCCTCGGTTTGGCTTTCGGCGACGAAAACGTTGCGCCACACCCAGCATTCGTCGAGTGCTCTGGCGATCTGATCGCGGTCAAAGCCGGCCTCGGCCATCGCCTCGCGATAGAGCGCAAAGCGCCGCCGGGTCGTCGTCGAGGACTGCACGTTCATCAAAAACGGCTGCCCCCGGCGCGCCAACTCCAGCATCGATGCCTCCCCAGAGGCGGCGCGAACGAGGGGCGGGTGCGGCCGCGTATAGGGGCGCGGGCGCAGCATCGGCACATCGAGCTCCCAGAACCGGCCGCGGTGGCGGAATTCGCCCTCGGTCCAGGCGCGGACCATGATCTCTTGGGCCTCATCGAGGCGGGCCTGCGCCTCGCGATGATCGATGCCGAACCCGGTGTAGTCGTAAATATTGTAAGACGAGCCGCGGCCGAGGCCGACGATCAGCCGCCCCTTGGTGATGTTGTCGATCACCGCGATCTGTTCGGCGGCGCGGATCGGATGGTGCAAGGCCATCTGCAATACCGCAAAGCCAAGCTTGGCCTGGCGCGTGGTCGTCGCGAGTGCCGCGGCAAAGCCGACCGGGTCGGCATAGGCGCAGATGCCGTCGAAATGATGCTCGGCGAGCCAAATCACATCGCAGCCGAGCTCGTCGGCGAGCCAGGCCTCGCGCAGGGTCTCGTCGATGACAGCGCCGTCACGCTCGGGATCGCGGCTGTCCGGAAACAGGAAATCGCCAAACCTCACACCC
>DASXMC010000579.1:0-24757 GCA_036495885.1 Allostellaceae bacterium
TCTGCCCGGCGGCGTCGACGGTGCGAGCAGCACCGGCGGAGGCAAGAGTTCCTGGCGCGCCGATCGCGGCAATCTTGCCGCCAACGACACCGATATCGGCTGGCTGCGCGGCATTCGGCAGGACCACCAAGCCGCCGGAAACGATCACGTCGAACATTGCCGCCTCCCCTGTGTTGCCGGCCGGCCGCGCGCTCGGTCCGCGCGGTCAGTGTCGGGACTTCAGCCGGCGCCGTCCAGGGAATTGCGCGCACGCCGCGGCCGGCACCAATCCTCGCGCCCGACGAACGGCACCGAGAGCGCCTGCCGTGTGCCCCATTGCGCGGCATAGGCCGCTGCCACCGCAGGCGAGGCGACAAGGTTCAGATCTTCTGAATTGCGCGCGGCGTTGCGCGTCCAGTTGTACGAGCCCATCAGAGTAACGGCGCCGTCGACGACCATGGTCTTGGCATGGGCAATCGGCACGGTGCGATCGATCCAGATCGGCGTCCCGACATCTGCGAGTGCGTCGATGCCGGTATTGCGTTCGCACGGGGTTCGCTTGTCGGCGATCAGCCTGACATCGACGCCCCGGGCGCGTGCGCGTACCAGCGCTTCGACGATACCGGCGCCGGTCGTCAGATTGTAGGCGTTGACCAGGATCTCGCGCCGCGCCTGCTCGATGGCCTCGACAGCCACCGTGGCGCAATCCTGCTCCGGGGCAAAGCACACCGAGATCTCCGCCGAGGCCGCCCCGGCCGAGACGGGAAGGGGTTGGGCGGCGGGCGCCGCCGCCAATGCCAGCGCCAATGCCGGTGCGGAGGCCCATCGCGCCGCGCTGAAAGCCGCTGAGATCACCCCTCGAGAAATAGGGGGTAAAGGTTAACCGGTGGTTGCGACGAAGTCGCCTCGGTGCCGAAGACCGCATGCTATTGGCAGAGGATGATGGGCAGCTCCGCTCGCTCCGATCGGTTTCCCCATGGCGGCCCAAAAGATCGCGCGGCCGACGCCGATCATCGTCGGCTTGGCTTCGGTTATCAGCTGCGAGGTGGTCGACAATCGGCGCCGCCGGCCAAAAAAGCGAGCGCGACCCGGGCCGCATCGGCCGGGGTGCGGGTGCCGGCGACCACTTCGGCTTCGAGGACCGCCAATTCGCCGGAGACCCCGGGGGCAGCGCGCAACATCTCGATCAAGCCGTGTTCGATCTCGGCCCACAGCGCCGCGCGCGCCTGCTGACGCCGCCGCTGCTCCCAGGCCCCGGCCACTGTAAGCGTAGCATGGAATCGCGAGACATCGTCCCAGATCTCGGCGATGCCACGGTTTTCGAGCGCCGAGACAGCGCGAACCGGCACCGACCATTCCGGGTTTGCCGGCCGGATCAGGCGCAGCGCACTGGCGTAATCGGCGGCGGTGCGCCGGGCAGTTGCAGCGAGTTCACCGTCGGTCTTGTTGACGAGCACCAGATCGGCGAGCTCGACGATGCCGCGCTTGATCGCCTGGACCTCGTCGCCCGAAGCGGGCGCCAGCAGCAGCACGAACATGTCGGTCATGTCGGAGACCGCGGTCTCGGATTGCCCCACACCCACACTCTCGACGATGACCGCATCAAACCCGGCCGCCTCACACAGCAAAATCGCTTCGCGCGTGCGGCGGGCGGTACCGCCATGGGCGCTGCCGGCCGAAGTCGGGCGGATAAAGGCAGCAGGCGAGCGCGACAGCTCGGACATGCGCGTCTTGTCGGCAAGGATGGCGCCGCCGCCGCGCTTTGATCCGGGATCGACCGCGAGCACCGCGACGCGGCGGCCGCGATCGATCCCGGCGACGCCAAAGCGCTCGATAAATGTCGATTTGCCGGCCCCCGGCGGGCCCGAAAGTCCGATGCGAATACTGTTGCCGCTCCGCGGCAAAATCGCCGCCAACAGCGCTTCGGCCTCGGCGCGGTGGTCGGGGCGGGTCGATTCGACCAGAGTGATAGCGCGGGCGAGTGCCCGCCGATCGCCGCCAAACAGTGCCTGGATCAGAGCCGGGGTTGCGGTCACTCGCTCCGCGACAGAAAGAACGAGCCGTCGCGCCGCTTGCGGCGCACGCATTCGATCGAGGCGAGCGTCAGCGCTTGATCGACGACGGTCATCAGTTCACGCATTCGGAAGGGCTTGAGCAGGAAGAACCGGCCGCTCTGTTCTAGCCGCTGCGAATGGCGATGATCGCCGGTGGTCAGGATCACGCCGCAGCCCTGTGCATGCGCAATTTCGGCGAGCGCCACACCGTCCTTGTCACCGGGCTGGGTCACATCGATCATCACGATGTCGTAATCGTCTTCGTCGAGCTTCTCCTCCATCTCCGCCCCGGTTGCAACCGCGGTGAACAGAAAACCCTCTTCATTAAAGACTTCGCTGAGCACCTCGCTGATGTAATCATCGTTTTCGACCACCAGCACCTTGCAAATCCTTGCCATCCAATATTCCGCCGCTGCTGATTTGATGTGATGTTGTTTACTTAAGTTGTTTACTTAACTCATGCCGAAATCAGCGCGGGGTGCCGACGGACTGCTTCTTGCTGGCGCAGCCACATCGCCGCGTAGATACCGTCATGCCTCACCAGTTCGTCGTGCTGCCCACGCTCGACGATCCGTCCCCCATCTAGCACGAGGATCTCGTCGGCATCGATAATTGTCGATAGCCGGTGGGCGATGACAAGCGTCGTCCGGTCGGCCGAAATCTCCGCCAGGTTCGCTTGAATCGCGCGCTCGCTACGGGTGTCGAGCGCCGAAGTCGCTTCGTCGAACAGCAGTATCTTTGGCGCCTTCAAGATCACCCGGGCGATCGCAACACGCTGCTTTTCGCCACCCGACAGCTTGAGCCCGCGCTCGCCCACCAGCGTGTCGTAGCCGTCGGTCAGCGAGGCGACAAAATCATGGATATGCGCGAGACGCGCTGCCTCCTCGACCTCGGCGCGCGCCGCACCCGGCCGGCCATAGGCGATATTGTAAAAGATCGTGTCGTTGAACAGCACGGTATCCTGCGGCACGACGCCGATAGCGCGCCGCAGGCTGTCCTGGGTTATGTCGCGAATGTCCTGGCCGTCGATTTCGATAGCGCCGCCTCCGACATCCCAAAACCGGAACAACAGCCGCGCTATCGTCGATTTGCCGGCGCCGCTCGGCCCGACAATCGCGACCCTCGTCCCGGCCGGCACCCGGAAATCGACGTCGAACAGGATCGGCCGTCGAGAGTCATAGCTAAAATCGACATGCTGAAATGCCACTGCACCGGTCGCCACCGAGAGGGTCGGTGCCCGCGGACGGTCGACGATTTCGGGCGGCACCGCCAGCAGCGCCGTCATCTGCTCGAGATCGGCCAGCGACTGCTTGATATTGCGATAAACGACCCCGAGAAAATTGAGCGGGGTATAGAGCTGGATCAAATAGGCGTTGACCAGCACGAAGTCGCCGATCGTCATGACGCGCAGCGCCACACCCTGTCCGGCGAGGATCATAACCCCGACGAGGCCGCCGGCGATGATCACCCCCTGCCCAAGATTGAGCGCCGCGAGCGTGGTCTCGCTCCTGACCGCGGCATGCTCATAGGCGCGCAGCGCGGCGTCGTAGCGCCGCGCCTCGTGCTCTTCATTGGCGAAATATTTTACGGTCTCGAAATTTAACAGGCTGTCGATCGCCTTGGTATTAGCCTCGCTGTTCCGCTCGTTCATGTCGCGGCGAAATCGCACCCGCCAGTCGGTCACCAAAAAGGTGAACGCGATATAGAGCACAATCGTTGCAAGCGTAACGGCAGCGAAGCTCCAGTTGTAGAGCCGCCACAGGATCGCGCAGGCGAGCAGGATCTCGATAAAGGTGGGGACGATGTTGAACAGCAGAAAGGTCAGCAGGAATTCGACACCGGCGGTGCCGCGCTCGATTGCCCGGGCGAGCCCGCCGGTGCGCCGTTCGAGATGAAAGCGCAAAGCCAGAGAGTGGACATGGCGGAATGCGGACAACGCCAGCTGCCGCACCGCGCGCTGCGTCACCTTGGCAAAGGCGGCGTTGCGCAGCTCGTTGAAGCCTGCCGACATAACGCGGGCCGCTCCATAGGCGACGATCAGCGCCGCCGGGACGGTTATGATCGCCCGGCCCCGCGTCAATGCGTCGACTGCATGCTTGTAAAGAAACGGAACCGAGATGTTGAGGAGCCGGCCGGCGACCAGAAACCCTACCGCGAGCACGACCCGAGCCCGCAGTTCGCGCGAATCCCGCGGCCATAAGTAGGGGGCGAGCCGGCGCAGTGCGCGAAACTCGTCCTTGAGCTTGCCCGCCTGTGGCGGCGGGCCGGGTGTAATCGACCGACCGCGCCGGCTCATGCCGCCGGACCGAGCGGCGGCTCAGTCTCGGCGAGTGGGGCGGCGCCAAACCCGCCGAACAGGTTCAGCGCGAGCAGAAAGGCGAGGGCGACGATCACTGCACCGCCGACAAACGGGCTGCCACGGCCGAGACCGGCAAACAGATAGCCGGCCGCCGGCGGCCCGATGATCCGCGCCAGGCTGCCGACCGATTGCGTCACCCCCAGCACCTGCCCCTGCTCGCCGCCGCCGGCGCGGCGCGAGATCAGGCTGTTCAGCGCCGGTTGCACGAGGCCGAGGCCGATCGCCAATGCGGCAAAGGCACCAGCAAGCTCCGCCAGAGTGCGGGCGAACGGCACGGCAACGAGCCCGATCATCAGCAGCACCAGGCCAGCCAGCAGCAACCGCTCTTCGCCATAGCGCTTGGTCAGACGCCGGGTCAGCCCGCCCTGCATGATCGCCGACAACAGCCCGAGATAGGCAAAAACGTAGCCAACCCGCTCGGGGCCCCAATCCAATTGCCGCAACGCCCACAGCGCGAAAATGCTCTCCATTGCGGCAAACGCGAGAATGACCAGAAAAAAGATCACGATCAGCCGCGACAACACCGGCCGGCGCAGTGCCCCGCGGATCAAGCCGATGCGCCCCTGCGGCGGGGCGAGCCCGCGGCGCTCGGGTGGAAGGCTCTCGCGCAATAGGAACAGCACCCCGCACAGGGCCGCAAACGACAGGGCGGCGGCAAGCCAGGCCGGGGCCGCGAGATTGGCGGTGGCCGGGTTGTTGCCCGCAAGAAATCCGCCCAACGCCGGCCCAAAGATAAAACCGAGGCCAAAAGCGGCGCCGATCATCCCCATGCCATGGGCGCGCTCTTCGGGCTTGGTGATGTCGGCGATATAGGCCTGGGCCGCGGCAATGTTGCCGGCCCCGGCGCCGGCGAGCGCGCGCGCGGCGAACAGCATCCACAGGTCGTTGGCGGCACCCAGCCACAAATAGGCGAGGGCGGAGGCGGTCATGCTCGCCATCAGCACCGGCCGGCGGCCGATGCGGTCGCTGAGCCGGCCCCACAGGGGTGCGGCCACCAGCTGCATCAACGAATAGGTGGCGAGCAGCCAAGTCACCACAGGAGCGGTGGCGCCAAACCGCACGCCATAGAATGGCAGCAGCGGAATGACGAGGCCGAACCCGATCAGATCGACAAGGACGATGAGGAACAGAGTGGGCATCTCTGCCGCCTTGATATCACGCACCGACCGCCAGAGGGCAAGAGGCCTGGCGTCGCGGAGCTAGGATCCTTCGTCTGTGAGTGAGTCTCACCGACCCGGTTTCCTCGATTTCCTCGCTGTAATTGCCATCATCGCGTGCAGCGATACCCGACGGAGGGGAGGATCCACTCCGGCCCAGAGGTACCGGCCGAAGCCGATGTCAGGCAAATTACAGGAAAGATTACGTCATCATTCCGGGACGGCCCGCGGGGCCGGGCCCGGAACCCATCAACACCTGCTCTGCCAGTATGTTCGTAGCGCGTGTTCATAGAGCCTGCCTCTGGCCAGAACAGGGGTTCCGGGCTCGCAGGCGGAGCCTGTCCTCGGGCGGGCCACAGGCCCGACCCGGGGGTCCGCGCCCCGGAATGACCGGTGTTGTTGAATTCTCCACTTCGGGGTCGGCTATAGGTGGAAGCCGCTCCTGAGCCGATATGCGCGCCAGGGATGAGGTTGCGCCGTAAGCGGTCATTGCTCGACGGCGAAAGTGGACTAGCAAGAACACATGCATTGCCACGCACCGGGCATCCGGTTCGCGACCTTGGCGATGGCCAACCCACTATGACCGACCGAGTCGCGACGAGGGTCTGTCGGATTGGATCGGCGCGCACCCTCGCCTCCGGGGCGGAAATGACCGTAACGCTCGCCTCCGGTGGCTGGTGTGAGGTTGACGCTTGCGCCCAGGCTCACGAGTATCTTAGATGCTTTTAGTACCAAGCTGTGTTCTTCTTTTGGAACCTCGCCTCCGTCGGCGGCATCGATGAAATCCTTGCTCTGGCACACGCCGATGGTGTTGAAGTCAATGCTTCGCTTGCCCGCTTTTATTCTCGTCGGGTGCGTGGTCAGCGCAGGGCTGATCCTTATCGAATTCGGTTCCATCAGTAGCCACCGCCCTTTACCCGGGGCCCGCTTGCCACCGGCGAAAATCGCATCCGCAGCGCCGGAAATTCGGAAGCTCGCCGATCCGCTGTTGAGTCCGACACAGCGCCGTCCGAAAACCGTGTCCTCGGCTAATGATGCTGATTCACCATTGCGCGATGTGAGGCTGAGTGGCATCGTGATCGGATCGGATGTGCGTATCGCGATCTTCGCTGTGACCGGCACTAACTCGCGCGTGCTGTCCGAGGGCGAAGCGCTGAAAGGCTGGCGACTCGACAGCATCTCACCGGAACGGGTCGTGCTCAGCGGTCCGGCCGGTAACATAGTGCTCGAGCCTCAGCCGGACGCGAATCTGGTTCGACCGTCTCCGCCCGTTGTGGTCCAGTCCGGCCAACCCGGCGCGGCGATGGCTGATGCGCCGGCGCAACCAATGGCTGTGACGCCTATTGCTGTCGGCAACGTATCGGTAGGCACCCCCGTTCAGGCGCAAGGTTATCCTTATTATTCTCCAGACTATTACCCCGGGTATGACCCGTATTATGCATGGGGCTCGGATTGGGGTAACCCATGGAGCTGGGGATGGCCTGTCGCAGTTTCCGGCGGATTTGGCGGATGCTGGAACTGCGGTTTCCGCGGCGGCTTTTTCCGTCCGGGCTTCCGACGCTTCGGCTTTGGTCGCCCTGGCTTCTTCCATCCGGGGTTCGGACGCTCCGGCTTTGGTCACCCCGGCTTTTTCCATCCGGGGTTCGGACGCTCCGGCTTTGCCCATGCGAGTTTTGGTGGCGGTTTCCGCGGCGGCGGTCGCAGATAGCATGATATGCCGTCCAGCGAGGCCACTACTACCCGACCTCCCGCGATCGTCAGAGTGATTGCGGGGTCTTCGGGGCATCAAGAGCGGTTCCCGTTGCGACGGCTGACGCTCCGCTTAGAGTCGAAAGCAGAAGCCCCAGCCCCTCTCCGCCGGTATGACGGAGAAGGAACTGTCGCAGAACGGCCAAAGCGAGGTCGGTCAACCGGCGGCGACGGGCTCTGGTGCTGCGCCCGCTTCTGCCCGTGAGGCAGGTTGGGTGGAACACATCTTGAGCAAGAGTGCCACGAGCCCGGTCCAGCCGGTTTGGTGGGCAGCGCCGAGACCGCGCCCGGTGTCGCCGTCAAAGAACTCGTAAAACAACAGATTATCGCGAAAATCGGGATTGGACTGCTCGATCGGCGAGTCTCCGAGGTATGGTCGGCGGCCCGCGGCGTCGGGCAGGAACAATCGGCACAGCCGGCGCGCCAACTCGGCGGCGACCTCGCCCAGATGCAACAGATTGCACGAGCCGACCGGACATTCGACGCGGAAATCGTCGCCGTAATAGCTGTGAAAGCGCTGTAACGCTTCGATCACCAGATAGTTGACCGGGAACCAGACCGGCCCGCGCCAGTTGGAATTGCCGCCGAACAACCCTGACCTCGCCTCGCCCGGTACATAACTGACACTGATGCTATTGCCGGCATACTCGAACACATAGGGGTGGGCTTGATGAAATTTGGATAGAGAACGCACGCCGTAGTCGGAGAGGAATGCGGTGGGGTCGAGCATCCGGGACAACAGCCGCTTCATGCGATGGCCGCGCAACAACGACAACAGGTGCTTGTCGCCGGCGCTGGGATCGTGCCAGCGCGACACCAGCCGCGCCAGTTGCGGGCGATGCTCCAAAAACCACAATGCGCGCCGGGTGAAGGCGGGCAGCCGGGCAAATACCGAGGAATCGAGCACCTCGACCGCGAACAGCGGGATCAGCCCGACCAAAGAACGCAGGCGCAGCGGGATTAGTCGGCCGTCGGGCAGGTGCAACACGTCGTAATAGAACTCGTCGGTTTCGTCCCACAAACCGATGCCGTTGCCGCCGATATTGGTCATCGATTCGGCGATATAGAGAAAGTGCTCGAAGAACTTTGAGGCGATGTCCTCATAGACGTGGTCCTCGAGCGCCAGCTCAAGTGCGATGCGCATCAGGTTGAGCGTGTACATCGCCATCCACGCGGTGCCGTCCGACTGATTGATCGTGCCGCCGGTAGGCAATGGCGCGCTGCGGTCGAATATGCCGATATTGTCGAGGCCGAGAAAGCCGCCCTGGAAGATGTTGTGCCCCTCGACATCCTTGCGATTGACCCACCAGGTGAAATTCAGCATCAGCCGGTGGAATACGCGTTCGAGGAACGGCCGGTCGGCGCGGCCGTCATGGCGCTCGCGGTCGATCTCATAAACCCGCCACGCCGCCCAGGCGTGCACCGGCGGGTTGACGTCGCCTAAGGCCCATTCATAAGCCGGAAGTTGGCCATTCGGGTGCATATACCAGTCGCGCGTCAACAGCAGCAGCTGGCGCTTGGCGTATTGCGGATCGACCCCGGCCAGGATCACGGCATGAAAGGCAAGGTCCCACGCCGCGTACCAGGGATATTCCCATTTGTCCGGCACCGAGATGATGTCGGCGTTGTTGAGATGACGCCAGTCGGCGTTGCGCCCGTGCTTGCGCGGTTCGGGCGGCGGCGGCTGCAGAGCGTCGCCATCTAGCCATTCCGGGATGTCGATATAGTAAAATTGTTTGGTCCACAGCATTCCGGCAATCGCCTGCCGGTGCACCCGTCGCATCTCCGGATCATCGATACCGGTTTGCAGGGCGGCAAAGAATTCGTCGGCTTCGGCGCGCCGGCGTTGGAGGATCGCATCGAAGTCAGTAAAACCGGCACCGATCGCGCCGCCGGCCAACCGCAGCCGCACCCGCGTGCTGCCGCCGGCCGGTACGACCAACCGGTAGTGAGCCGCGGCCTTGGTGCCGAGAAGCGCCGGGTTTACCGCGTCGCGATCGCCGGCGACGATGTAGTCGTTGATCCCGTCCTTGAAATATTCACCGGTATTTTCTGTCCCCCACAGCCGCCGATTATTGGTTTCGTTCTCGCAAAACAGGAACTCGGGCGCGCCATCGCAAACCAGATGCATCGGCGGCAGCAACGGGTGATCGACAGACAGGACATTACCGGGCGCCGAAAGCCTCGGACGCATCGAATCGGCTCGCCACGACCAGATGTTACGCGCCCAAATTTGCGGCAGCAGGTGCAGCCGGGACGCCTCGCGGGCGCGGTTGTGCACCGTGACCCGGATCAGGATGTCTTCGGGATCGGCCTTGGCGTACTCGATTTCGATGTCGAAATAGCGGTCATCGGCGAAAATGCCGGTATCGATCAGCTCGAACTCGGGCTGATCCCGACCGCGTCGCCGGTTCTCTTCGACCAATTGCGCGTAAGGAAAGGCAGCCTGCGGATATTTGTAGAGCATTCGCATGTAGGAATGCGTCGGCGTGCCGTCGAGATAATAGTACAGTTCCTTGACGTCTTCGCCGTGATTGCCTTGGTGATTGGTCAGGCCGAACAGGCGTTCCTTGAGGATCCGATCGTTGCCGTTCCACAGAGCGAGGCCGAGACACAAGAGCAGCTGATCGTCGCCAAAACCGCCGATCCCGTCCTCGCCCCAGCGGTAGGCGCGGCCGCGGGCTTGCTCGTGAGAGAAGTAGTTCCACGCGTCGCCGTTAGGGCTGTAGTCCTCGCGTACCGTCCCCCATTGCCGTTCGCTCAGATAGGGCCCCCAACGTCGCCAGTGAACTCCGCGGCTTATCGCCGTGAGCCGCGCCCCCTCAGCCGTCGCCGGCCAGCCATTGTCTGCCGCCATGGCGTGTCTCCCGGAAATCCGCCTCTAACGCGTTACTGTGCGATTCGGCGGAAAGGGCCCAAACCGCAGCCGAGCAGGCACGATGGCCAAAGCGGAGCGCTGTAAATGCTCCGGTCCGCTCACGGCGCCGAAGGCCTGCTTGCTGATTTCGCCCAGCGTCATCGGCAAAATCTCCTGGCGCCCGCCATCGCCAAACCTTGACATGCTCGCATTTGGCAACATTGCGCTGTTATACCCGTTGATTGGTGGCGTGCGCGTGGCGGCGCGCCGGTTCTTGGGGGGAAACGATGAACGGCAGACCGCTTCATCCGGCGACGCTTGCGGCTCAGGCGCTGGGCTGGACTGATATCCAGACCGGAGCCGTCGTGGCGCCGGTGCATGTTGCTACCACCTTTCAGCGCGATCCCGATAACCAATATCGGCGCGGGCGCTGCTACGGGCGCGACGACAACCCGAGCTACGACCAGCCGCAGGCTTTGCTGACCGCACTCGAAGGCGGTGCGGCGAGCTTGCTGTTCGCGTCGGGGATGGCGGCAGCCGCGGCGGTGTTCCAAAGCCTGCCGCGCGGTGCGCATGTCGTCGCATCGCGGGTCATGTATTGGGGATTACGCAACTGGCTGATCAATTTTGCCGATGGCGGCGGGATCGACGTCGACTTTGTCGATGCGGCAGCATTGGGCGCATTGCAGGCAGCGATTCGCCCGGGCCAGACCCGACTCGTCTGGATCGAAACGCCGGCCAATCCGCTGTGGTCGGTCACCGACATCACCGGCGCCGCCGAGATCGCCCACGCCGTCGGGGCGGTTTTGGGTGTCGACAGCACTGTGGCGACCCCGGTTCTGACCCGGCCTTTGGCGCTCGGCGCCGACCTCGTCATGCATTCGGCGACCAAATATCTGAACGGACACAGCGATGTCGTCGCCGGCAGCCTGACCACCGCGCGCCAGGATGCGTTCTGGGAACGGATTTGCCGAACGCGCAGCGGCAACGGCGCGATCCTCGGCAGCTTCGAGGCTTTTTTGCTGCTGCGCGGAATGCGTACATTGTTTCCGCGAGTCGAGCGCGCCAGTCGGTCCGCGCAGCAGATCGCCGAAGCATTGGCGTCCCATTCTCGGGTAGCCGAAGTGCTCTATCCCGGTTTGTCGAGCCACCCAGGACACGCGATCGCCGCGCGCCAAATGATCGGAGGCTTTGGCGGGATGTTGAGCATTCGCGTCAAGGCAGGTGCGGCGGCCGCGATCGCCGCCGCCGCGAAGGTCGAGGTTTGGCAGCGCGCCACCTCTCTCGGCGGGGTCGAAAGCCTGATCGAGCACCGCGCCTCGATCGAGGGCGACGACAGCCCGGTTCCGCCCGACCTCTTGCGCCTCTCGGTTGGGATCGAAGACCCCGCCGACTTGATCGCCGATCTCGACGCCGCATTGGCCCTATGACGCTAGGGGTGCGGGTCGGAATCATTAATTTAATATAGAATCTGAACCAATTACTTTGATGTTATGCGAGAGCGGAGGTTGATTTCCGCGGACCATAAAATAAATCGCGATTGTGAATCGCATTCTACGCGATCACGGGACGTTAAGAAGCATGCTGTTGCGGCTGTTCCGCGTGGCGGTAGTGGTCGGGCTCTTGGCCTTGGCGGCCGAATGCCTGAATTTATCGCATTCGCTGAGCGAGCTTGTACAAATGCCGCTTGCCGATTGGCCCCGGACGCTCGATCGCTAAAGGGTCTGCGGCGCCGGCCGTTATAGCATCCCGAGTTCGAGCCGCGCTTCTTCGCTCATCCGCTCCGGCGTCCAGGGCGGGGTCCAAACCAGTTTGACCCGCACGTCGCTCACTCCGGGAACGCCGAGGATCGCGGTTTCGACTTCGCCCGGCATGCTCGCGGCCACGGGGCAAGCCGGGGTGGTCAGTGTCATCTCGACAAAGACCACGCCGTCCTTTTTGACGATGAGTTCGTAGATCAGCCCGAGTTCGACCAGATCCATCGGGATTTCCGGATCGCGCACGGTCTTCAACGCTTCGAGCACCGGCCCCATCAAGGCCGGGTCATCCTCGCCTTCCGGCCGCTCGACCGCTTCGCCCGTTTCGCCGGGCGGCGTCTCTTCGAAATCGAACGGATCTCGCCCCGTCATCGTCTGGCTCCCTCGGTTACTCTGTCTTTGCCGTCCCGCCGCCGCCCTTCAACGCGGCTTCCAGCGCGTGCCACGACAAGGTCGCGCATTTGACTCGGGCGGGATAGGCTTTGACCCCGGTCAGGGGTTCGAGGCGCTCCATCTCTTCGGCCAAAGGCTCGGGCAGCGGGCTGTCCTCTCCGCCGGTCACGCGGGCATGGAAATGCGCGAAGAGTTCGCGCGCCTCGGCAACGGTTTTGCCCTTCAGCACCTCGGTCATCAGCGATGCGGCTGCGGTCGAGATCGCACAGCCGCGTCCCTCAAAGGCCAAATCGGCGATATGGTCGCCATCCATGGTCAGATAGAGGGTGACTCGGTCGCCGCATAACGGGTTATGGCCCTGCGCCGTGTGGGTCGGGTGCTCGATCTTGCGGAAGTTGCGCGGGTGGCGTCCGTGGTCGAGGATGATGTCTTGGTAAAGTTCACGCAGATCCATCATCGAAACATTTCCCTGGCGGCGAGGGTTGCCTCGACCAGAGCGTCCACGTCGCGCTCGTCATTGTAAACGCCGAGCGAGGCGCGCACCGTTCCGGCGAGACCCAGCTTGTCCATCAGTGGTTGCGCGCAGTGATGGCCGACCCGCACCGCGACATTGTGCTGGTCGAGAATGGTGCCAACGTCGTGCGGATGGACGCCGTCGAGATTGAAGGACATCACCCCCAGCTGGCGCTGACCGGCTCCGAGCAGCCGCAAACCCGGGATCCGCGACAAGCGATCGACCGCGTAGCCGGTTAAATCTGCTTCATGCTCGCGAATATTCTCACGGCCGAGCGCCTCGACAAAGTCGATAGCCAAGCCGAGCCCGATGGCGCCGGCAATATCGGGCGTCCCCGCCTCGAAGCGATGCGGCGGTTCCTGAAACTCGGTCCTGGCGAGTGTCACCTGCTCGATCATGCCGCCGCCGGTTTGCCAGGGCGGCATTGCCGAGAGCATCTCGCGGCGGGCGTAGAGAACGCCGATCCCGGTCGGTCCGTAGAGTTTGTGCCCGGTAAACGCATAAAAGTCGCAACCCAAAGCCTGCACGTCGAGCGGCAGGCGGGGTGCGGCTTGGCTGCCGTCGATCAGCACCTTGGCACCCTTGGCGTGCGCCAGCTCGACGATCCGCGCTACCGGCAACAGCGCGCCAGTGACATTCGAAATATGGGTGATCGCCACCAATCGCGTGCGCGGCGACAGTAGCGCCTCGAAATGCGTGAGATCGAATTCGCCGGTCTGGTCGGTCGGAGCCATCACCAGCCGGCCGCCGCCGCGCTCGCACAGCATCTGCCACGGCACAAAATTCGAGTGGTGCTCCAAATCGCTGACCACCACCTCGTCACCGGCTCGAACAAAGCTGCCGCCCCAAGAGAAGGCGACAAGGTTGATCGCCTCCGTCGTGTTGCGGACAAAGACAATCTCGTCCTGATCTGCGGCGTTCAGAAAGGCACGCGTCTTTTGCCGCGCTTCCTCGAACAAATCGGTCGAGCGCTCGCTTAAATGGTAAACGCCGCGATGAACATTGGCGTAGTCGTTGCGATAGTAGTCGGCGATCCCATCGATCACGGTCCGCGGCTTTTGCGCGCTCGCCGCCGTATCGAGGAAGACAAGGCCTGGATTGCTGGCGAAGATCGGAAATTCTTCGCGCAATCGGCGCGGATCGAAGCCGCCCGGCGAGCGCCGTCGGCCAAGATCGGAGATTATCGGGCTGGCCGTCGTCATCTTATTCCTCCAATGCGGCGAGCCGGCGCACGAGCCGGCGCCGCAGATGCTCGCGCAACGCCGCCGGTCGGACGATGTCGACCGCCTCGCCTAAAAAGCCCTCGACCAGCATGTGCCGCGCCTCGTCGCGCGGGATGCCGCGGGCCAACAGATAGAACAGCGCCGCCTCATCGAGGTCGCCGACAGCCGCGCCATGGCTGCATTTGACGTCGTCGGCCAGGATCTCGAGCTCGGGTTTGGTGTCGATCGCGGCGTGCGCGCCAATCAACAGATTGCGGCTCAGCATGTGCGCATCGACCTTTTGCGCATCGGGGCGCACCGTGATCCGGCCCTGGAAGGCGCCGTGTGCGCGGCCGGCCGCCACCCCCTTGAAGACCTCGCGGGTCTCGCCGCGCGCCGCCCGGTGATCGACCGTCGTGACAATATTCGCCTGCTGATGGTGCTGTGCGAGAAACGCGCCGTGGAGACCGCAATAGGCGCCCTCGCCGTCGCTGCGCACGAACGCCTCTTGCCGAATTGCGGCGCCGCCGAGGAGCAGGGCGAAGCTTTCGAGCCGCGCCGCGGGACCGAGTGCAGCGTCGAACACCGCGAAATGGGTGGCTTCATCGGCCTCTTCGACCAGTGCAACCCGGTCTACTGCCGCCCCCGCGGCGAGCTGCAGCGCCACGACGTCATTGCGCCAATAGCGGCCGTCGCCGAGGTACACCTCGATCAATCGCACCCGGCTCTCGGGACCCAAACTCACCAGGCTGCGGGTATGCAGCGAAGCGGCGATCTCACCGGAAGCGATATGGACGATTTCGATCGGCTCTTCGAGCACAGCGCCGGGGGCGACGTCGAGAACAAAACCGTCGGTAAAACAGGCCGCGTTCAGACCCGCAAACGGTTGGTCGGGCTGGTGCGAGAGCGCTTCGAGTGCGGCTTGGACGAGATCGGGCCGGGTCTCGACCGCTTGGCGCGTCGGGCGCAGCGATATGCCTCGGGGCAGGTCCGTTATCGCCGACAATTCGGCCGAAAAACAGCCGTCGACCAGAACCAATCGGGCCGCCGCGGCCGAAAAGCCGATCGCGGCAAGTGTTGCTGCAGCCTCGCCGTTTGCGGCGGCGCGGCCGGCGGCGGCGGGAGGCAGCGGAGCTTGTTCGAGCGGGCGCAGATCGAGATAGCGCCAAGCTTCGCCGCGCCGGCTCGGAAACCCTTGCTCGGCAAACTTGGCGAGCGCTCGCCGGCGCCGCTGTGCCAACCACTCCGGCTCGCCGGCAAACCCGCGCGCCCCATCGATATAGGGCCGCGCCTCGGGCTTGACCGGGAAGTCGAGAACCGCGCTCATCGCGAACCTTCCCGATAAACCGGGCGAATTTGATACGGTTCAGCCCCGCAAAGGAGCGCGTGAGAAAACCCCCAAGAGATGTCATTCCGGCGCGCTGGCAACGCCAGCGAGCCCGGAACCCATGAAACCGGCGCTTCGGAAGATACAAGAGGCGCCGTTTTGATAGGTTCCGGGCCTGCCCCCTGTTCAGGACAGGGGCAGGCTCTGACGGGCACCCCGGAATGACAATCCCTATGCGATCCGATTTCGATGATTGAGCGGTTCATCGGCCAGCCCTTGCCAGCCTCAGGCCGCGTCGCCGAGGGCGGCGTAGCCGCGGCGCTCGAGTTCGGCCGCCAGCGTCTTGTCGCCGCTCTCGACGATGCGCCCGCCTTGCAGGACGTGTACGCGATCGGGCTCGACGTAATCGAGCAGGCGCTGGTAATGGGTGATCATGACGATCGCACGGTCGGGAGCGCGCTGCCGGTTGACGCCGCGCGCAACCACCCGCAACGCATCGATGTCGAGGCCGCTGTCCGTCTCGTCGAGGATTGCCAAGCGCGGCTCCAGCATTGCCATCTGAAAGATTTCGTTGCGCTTTTTCTCGCCGCCGGAAAACCCGACATTGACCGCGCGCTGCAACAGATCCTCGCTGATGTCGAGTTCTTTGAGCTTGGCCCTGACCGAGCGCAGAAACTGGCCGGCGTCGAGCTCGGCTTCGCCGCGATGGCGGCGCTGCGCGTTCAACGCAGTACGCAGAAAATACATGTTGTTCACGCCGGGGATCTCGACCGGGTATTGGAAGGCTAGGAACAGCCCCTCGCGCGCCCGCTCGTCGGCCTGCATCGCCAACAGGTCGCGGCCACGATAGGTGACGTTGCCGGCGGTGACGTCGTAGCCTTCGCGGCCGGCCAGCACCGCGGCCAGCGTCGATTTGCCCGAGCCGTTGGGCCCCATGATCGCGTGCACCTCACCCGGTTCGACCGCGAGATCGATACCTTTGAGGATCTCGCGTCCGTCGTCGGCGAGCCGCGCATGCAAATTGCTGATTTCGAGCATTAGCAAAGGATCTCCTGGATCGTCGCCCCCGCGAAAGCGGGGGTCCAGGGCAACCGACAAGCCGTCGCCCCTGGATTCCCGCTTGCGCGGGAATGACGAACGAAAGTTACCCGACGCTGCCCTCGAGACTTACCGCGAGCAGCTTTTGCGCTTCGACCGCGAACTCCATCGGCAGTTCCTTCAGCACTTCCTTGCAAAAGCCGTTGACGATCAGCGAGACCGCGTCTTCCGGTGTGAGGCCGCGCTGGCGGCAATAGAACAGCTGGTCGTCGCTGATCTTCGAGGTCGTGGCTTCGTGCTCGACCCGCGCCGAGGGATTGCGGATCTCGATATAGGGAACCGTATGGGCGCCGCAGCGCTCCCCGATCAGCAAGGAATCGCACTGGGTGTGATTGCGTGCGCCCTGCGCGCGCGGCTGCACCCGCACCAGCCCGCGATAGGTGTTCTGGCCGCGGCCGGCCGAAATCCCTTTCGATACGATCGTCGAGCGCGTGTCCTTGCCGATATGGATCATCTTGGTCCCGGTATCAGCCTGCTGACGGTTGTTGGTGATTGCGACCGAATAGAATTCGCCGACCGAATGGTCGCCTTCGAGCACGCAGCTCGGATATTTCCAGGTGATCGCCGACCCGGTTTCGACCTGGGTCCACGAGATCTTCGCCCGCGCCCCTCTACAGGCGCCGCGCTTGGTTACGAAATTGTAGATGCCGCCCTTGCCTTCGGCGTCGCCCGGATACCAGTTCTGCACGGTCGAATATTTGATCTGCGCGTCCTCGTGCGCGATCAGCTCGACCACCGCGGCATGCAACTGGTTTTCGTCGCGCTGTGGTGCCGTGCAGCCTTCGAGATAGCTGACATAGGCGCCTTTGTCGGCGATTAGCAAGGTGCGCTCGAACTGCCCGGTTTTGGCCGCATTGATGCGGAAATAAGTCGAAAGCTCCATCGGGCAGCGCACGCCCGGCGGCACATAGGCAAACGAGCCGTCGCTGAACACCGCCGAATTCAACGCCGCAAAAAAATTGTCGTTTTGCGGCACTACGGTGCCGAGATATTTACGGACGATCTCGGGGTGCTCGCGCACGGCCTCGCCAAACGAGCAGAAAATGATCCCGAGAGCGCCGAGCTGTTCCTTGAAGGTTGTCGCCACCGAGATGCTGTCGAACACCGCATCGACCGCGACCCCCGCCAGCGCCTCGCGCTCTTTCAGCGGAATGCCGAGCTTCTCGTATGTGCGCAGCAATTCGGGATCGACCTCGTCCAGGGATTTCGGTCCGGCATTCTGCTTTGGCGCCGAATAATAGGTCGCGGCTTGGTAGTCGATCGGCGCCAAATTCAGCTTCGCCCAATTGGGCGGGGTCATTTTTTGCCAGGCGTGAAACGCCGAAAGCCGCCACTCGAGCAGCCATTCGGGCTCGCCTTTTTTGGCCGAGATAAAGCCGATCGTCTCCTCGCTGAGGCCGGGCGGGGCTTCATCGGCTTCGATGTCGGTGACAAAGCCGAATTTGTAGCCCGCTTGCGAGAGCGCGCGGACGGTATCGAGCGTTTCGATTGAAGCAGTCATGCGTTGGTCTGGTTCGTCAGTTGGCGGCGGGGTGAATGGCAGCGGCCGGCCGGTGGCGCACAAAGACCGCCGGCGTCAGCATCGCGTCGAGCGAAACCGCCGCCAGAGCGTGCTCGACCGCTCGGTTGATCGCGGCCCAATGTGGCCGGGTCGGGCAGTAATCGGTTCTGGTGCATTCAGCGACATGAACCGAGCATTGCGTCAGCCCGATATCGCCGTCGATCGCGGCGACCACCTGCGCCACCGAGATCGAGCGCGGGTCGCGCGCCAGTCGATAGCCGCCGGCCGCACCCCGGGTCGCCGTAACCAACCCCGCATGCGCGAGCGCCTTCAGGATCTTGGCGACGGTGGCGCGCGGCAGCCTGACTTCGTCGGCTAGCGCTGCTGCGGTCAATTGCCGCTCGGGAAAGGCCGCCAAATGGGTGGCGACAATGACCCCATAATCGGCAAGCTTGCTCAGAATGATCATTGCCTGGCGCGGTTGAGCTTAATTGGTACCGAATTGGTACGCTATAGATGGCGCGCGACCGGCATCGGTCAAGCGCAAAGATCGGAGGCAATTTTCGTCGGATGATCGCGGCAGCAGCAATGCAATCACTGAACCTCGCCGCAGCCGCGGCAAACCTGCTCTATCGGCCGACCCGCCGGTGACCAGACCGTGCATCGGCGGAGGGCGGACGGGTCGTGGCGATGATCTGGTCGAGTGCAGCGGTTAGCGCCAGCTCGATTTCCGGCCGTCCCTCTACCCGGCTCAGCAGCAAGCCTGCTGCTTCGATCGTCGATAAGGCCTCACGACGTGGTTCGCGCCGCGCGCGGTGGTAATGCGCGGGGCGCTGCGGATCGAGCACCAGCCGGCGCAATTTGAGCAGCCACGGATTGCGCCACCACAGCGCCTTGGCTTCGCTCCAACTGCCGTCCAACAGGAGCGCACCGTCGAGATCACGCAACGCCGCATCCTGGTCGCTCTCCGGCGCGCCATGGCGATCGACGGCGACGACCTCTCGCCCCAACCCGAACTCGCGCGGGCGCGCCGAGCCGAGATACAGCACCGCCCAACCCCGCGGATCAGCCGGCCGGCCGAGAGCGGCGCGGAGATTGGGCCATGACAAGCCGACCGCCAGCCTTGCTTGCTGCAGTGCGGCAAGCGTGGGGTCGGCGGTGGCCAGCGGCTCCTTTTTCTCGCGCGGATGCTGTAGGATCAGGATAAACGTCCGATTGTCGATCGGCTCGATGTCGCCCACTCGTCCCTCCGCGCATCGAAATTCAAGGATAATGCAATGATGTGCGATTTCTTTACGTTGATAGGGTAATTCGCCTCGCTCGCACCCGTTTAGCGCTGTGGCATCTGGGTTGCAGAGCGACGCGCGCCACAAATTGAGGACTACATGTATAAACGCATCCGCAAAGCAGTTTTTCCGGTCGCGGGCCTGGGTACTCGGTTTTTGCCGGCGACCAAAGCGATGCCCAAAGAGATGCTGCCGATTGTCGACAAGCCGCTCATTCAATATGCGGTCGAGGAAGCAAAAGCCGCCGGCATCGAAGAGTTCTTTTTTGTCACGAGCCGGGCGAAGAGTGCCATCGATGACCATTTTGACCGCGCCTTTGAACTCGAGACGACATTGCGCGAGCGCGGCAGGAACGATCTTGTCGCCGAGCTCGAGGCGCGCCTGCCCGAGCCGGGCCAGATTGCCTACACCCGCCAGCAAACGCCGCTCGGGCTTGGTCACGCGGTGTGGTGCGCCCGTGGCCTCGTCGGCGACGAGCCGTTTGCGGTGCTGTTGGCGGATGACCTGATGGTGTGCGAGGAGCCGTGCCTCGCGCAGATGGTCGAGGCTTACGAGGAGGTGGGCGGCAATATCGTGGCGATCCTTGAGGTGCCGCGCGAGCACACCCGGCGTTATGGGGTGCTCGATGTCGTGTCGGATAACGGCCGATTGGTCGAGGCGCGGGGGGTCGTCGAAAAGCCCGAGCCGGCACAGGCGCCGTCAACTTCGACGATTATTGGCCGCTATATCATCCAGCCCGAGGTGTTCGGGCACCTCGCCCGCGCCGAGAGGGGTAGCGGCGGAGAGATCCAATTGACCGACGCGCTCGAGCAGCTGATCAGGGATGGCCAGGATTTCCATGGGCTGCGATTTTCCGGCCGACGCTATGATTGCGGTGACAAGCTCGGCTTTCTTGAAGCGACGATCGCATTGGGTCTCGCCCATCCCGAACTGGGAGCGGGGCTGAAGCGAATTCTGAGCGCATATCTCTGACCAGGAGTGCCGATGCCTCACCGCTTTGACCCGACGATTCTGCGCGAATATGACATCCGCGGCATCGTCGGAGACACGTTGTCGACCGCCGATGCGCTGGCGATCGGCCGCGCCTATGCGCAGACGCTGAAATCGGCCGGCGGCCGCCGGGCCGCGGTCGGCTATGACGGCCGGCTGACTTCCCCCGATCTAGCCGCTGCCCTGGTCGAGGGCCTGATCAGCGAAGGTGCGGATGTCGTCCGCATCGGCCGCGGCCCGACGCCGATGCTGTACTACGCCGCCGCCACCTTAGGCGTCGATGGCGGGGTCATGGTCACCGGCTCACATAATCCGCCCGAATACAACGGCTTCAAGTTCGTGCTCGGCGGCAAGGCCTTTTATGGTGCGGCGATCCAGCGGCTCGCCGAAACCGCACTCGCCCTCGATGCTCCGGCGGCCGATCGCGGCCGGGCCGAAGACCGCGACATTTGCCGCGCTTACGTCGCGCGGGTGGCGCGCGATTATAACGGGACGCGACCGCTGACCGTCGCCTGGGATCCGGGAAACGGTGCGACCGGCGAAATTGTCGAGGAGCTTACGGCCCGGCTGCCCGGCCGTCATATTCTGCTCAACGCGACGATCGACGGGCGGTTCCCGGCGCACCACCCGGACCCGACGGTGCCAGCAAACCTCGTGCAATTGCAGGAAACTGTGGCGCGTGAAGGCTGCGAGCTCGGGATCGCGTTTGACGGCGACGGCGATCGCATCGGCGTCATCGACAGCCTCGGCGAGATCTGGTGGGGCGACCAGCTGATGATCATTCTTGCCCGCGACGTGCTGGCGCGACACCCGGGGGCCTCGATCCTCGCGGACGTCAAAGCAAGCCAGATCCTGTTCGACGAGATCGCCAAGGCGGGCGGGCGACCGGTCATGACCGCGACCGGGCACTCGCCGATCAAGGCCAAGCTCGCCGAAACCGGGGCACCGCTCGCCGGCGAGATGAGCGGGCACATCTTTTTTGCCGATGGCTATTACGGATTTGACGACGCGGTCTATTGCGCTGTCAGGCTGCTCGGCATTCTTGCGCGCACACCGCAGAGCCTGGTCGAGATGAGGCGTGGCCTGCCGGTGGTGGTAAACACCCCGGAATTGCGCTTTCCGTGCGCGGAAAGTCGTAAATTTGCGGTGGTGCGCGAGGTCGCCGGGCGCTTGCGGCAGGCGGCGGCCGAAGTCAAAGAGATCGATGGCGTGCGCGTGCGGACCGCCGATGGATGGTGGCTGCTGCGCGCCTCCAACACGCAGGACGTGCTGGTCGCACGCGCCGAATCCCCGACCACCGACGGGCTCGGCCGGCTGAAGCGCGAACTCGCAGCCCAACTTGCGGCCTCAGGCGTAGCCTTGCCCGAGGGCTGATGCCCCAGCCGGCCGGCGCAGTGCGCGATTTCAGAAGCGCGCCGCAACCCTTGGCGCTGCGGGCGAGATCACCGAGCACGCGATCCTCTTCCTGCGCAGTTGGGAGCAGGCACCCTGTGCCTCTGCCGGCGTAAAGTTGAGCAGCCGTGCGTGGTAGAGATGGTCTTTGGACACTCTGCCGGGATCGATGACTTGCATCGGCTTGCCTCTGAGGACCGTCAGGGTTGCGGCTTTCCTCGCCGCATGTTCGGCCGCCGTGGGAGCGTGAAAGGCGCCGAGCTGAATGCCCCAGCGCTCCGAGGCGGCAGCGGTGTGCAAAGACCCAGGGGTCAGGCCGGCGGCCTCGGCCTTGGCCACAGGCGACAAATGGGCCACGAGGCGCGATGCCGCCTTGGTGAGGAGCCCGGTCTTGGGATGGGCCGGTGGTGCCGGCGGCGCCGGATCTGCCAAAGCCACCATCGGAGCAACGGCCGGGCTCGGGCCCGGCAGCACCAGCAACGGTGCCGGCTGTGGCGCCGCTATCGCGCGGTGCGCCACGATGATGGCCGGAGCGACGCCGAGCGAAGCAAATCCCTGATCGAGCAATGTCCCCATTTCGCGGTCGCGCGAGCCGCCCGATGCTCCACCAAGCACAACCCCGATCAGGCGGTGCCCGTCGCGCACCGCCGAAGTCGCGAGGTTGAAGCCCGAGGCGCGGATATACCCTGTCTTGATGCCGTCGGCGCCGGGATACCAGTCGAGCAGATGGTCGTGACCGACGATCGTTATTCCGCGGAATACAAACAAACGGGTTGCAAAGAACCGGTACTCGCGCGGGTAATCATGATAGAGCGCCAGCGCCAGCTGCGCCGTATCGCGCGCGGTCGTATGCTGCAGCGGATCGGGCAGGCCCGAGGCGTTGCGGTAAAACGTGTTGCGCATGCCGAGCTGCTGCGCCTTGCGGTTCATCGTGTCGGCAAAAGTGGGCTCGCTGCCGGCGATGCCTTCGGCCAACACCGCCGCGGCGTCATTGGCCGAGCGAGTCACGACCCCGTAGATCATGTCCTGCACGGCGACAGCATCGCCCGGCCGCAAACCGAGCTTGGTCGGCGATTTGCTGGCGGCCTCGACACTGACCGGCAGCAGCTGGTCGAGCCGCAGCCGGCCGGTATTGAGCGCCTCAAAGGTCAAATACAAGGTCATCATCTTGGTCAGCGAGGCGGGATAGGTAATCGCGTCCGCGTTCGATTCGCTCAGAACCCGCCCGGTGTCGGCGTCCAGAACAATCGATTCGGCGGTGGGCGACGGCGCAAACCCGACAGCACCCAGCTGCAGGTGATGATAATGCACATGGCGCCCCGCCTCTGCTCGCTGCGGACAAAGGATGCCAAGCGCCGCCATGGCGATGCCAACCAGCCATATTCTGCGCACCCGGGAACCGCCCCCGCGGAACCCGCCGCGTTGCTGCTCTACGACTCGCACTGCAACCCCCAATTTCCCCCAAACCGCACGCAATCACCAACCACGCGCGATCATCGCAGATACAATGAAAAAAAACCAGAAGCGGTGTCCCGTTTTCGTCGCTTTTGCTTTACGAGGTGTTTCTCGACGCGCGACTTGGTTTGGTCGGTCAAGCAGTGAGCCGGTCGCGAGCCTGTTCCGGTTCGCGATTTGTGCAATGCACAAATTCTGGTTGCAATGGTTTGCCGATTGAGATTACAAACTTTGCGTGCAGCGTAATGGGCACGGCGCCGGGCAGCGAGGAGACATGGACAGCAAAAGCAGACGCACCCCACGCATCACAGCACCAGCCGACCTTACGATACCGCGGCCGGCTTCCAGGTCCGCAGCCCCGGGCAATCTCGCCAGCTCCGCCAAAGCTTCGGCCCCGCCGCCGGAAACGCCGGATGCGGCTGCGATCCCGCCGTCGGAAACACCTGATGCGGCTACGATGCCACCATCGGAAACACCCGCTGCAGCGCCGGAGCCGGCTTTTGCGCCAGTGCTGCCGGAATTGGCGGTTTCACAAAACTCGCCGCCCGCACCGATCGCGCCTTCCTTGCCCGCGCCGGTCACAGCTGCGGATCCTGGGGTCGAGCGTGACCTTTTTGCGGTCATCGGCGAATCGCGCGCGGCGTTGGCGCGCACCGTCGAATCGATGAGCGACGAATTGGCGAGTTACGCGCGCCACAGCATCGATACGAGCGCCAATACTGCGATCCAGATGCTGGCAGTGACGACCTGGTCGGACGCCGTCGCGGTCAACGCGAAATTTGCCCGTACCAGCTATGATCAATGGCTCGACAGTAGCGCCAAAGTGTCCGAACTCGGCGTCAAGCTCGCCTACGAATCATCAAAGCCGCTCATGAGCCGGTTCGAACGGATCTGGCGCGGCGTCGGTGCGGGCCGCTGATCCTCCGCGCGTATATGCGCCGAGGATCTCGACAGCCAGGCCCTGGCCTTCGAGTGACCCAACTCATTCATTGCACAGACCAAGGCGACCGGTCGCGAACGTTAAGCGCTGATTTCATCCGAACTCCCGATGACGGTTGTCCGGCAAGGCAACCAGAAGCCGGTCCAATCAAGCGCGCGTCGGCTCAGTAGCCGGCGCCGCGGGCGGTGATCGGCCACAGCGCTTCGACCCGGTTGTCGCGGATCCCGACATACCAATCGTAAAGATTGACGGTCGGATCGCAATGGCCGGGAACAAGCCGGATCTTGTCGCCGATCCGCAGCCGGTTGGTGGCCGCGGTTACGGCGAGCCGGCCGTGCTCGTCGGAGGCGCGCTCGTAAGTCGCGGCCGGCTCGTCCCACACCAAAGGCGGGCCGGAATCGAACGCCAACGCCTTGAGCCCGGCGTCGACAATCGCGCGCTCTTGCGTGGGGCGGCTCATCACCGTCGCCCAGACAAAGAGGCTTGGTTCGAACGCCTTGGTCGGAGCACCATCGGGATCGAGATTGCGGCCGTAATCGGCGTCCATAAAGATGTAGGAGCCGCACTGCAATTCGGTATAAACACCGCTTGCCGCCTCGAATTCATAGCTGCCGGTGCCCGCCCCGGTCACGATCGGGCAGCGAATTCCGTCGCCTTCGATCAGATCGCGGGTATGGCCGGCCTTTTCTGCCGCGGCCGCGATCGCATCCCGCCGTTCCACCCACCCGCGCAGATGCTGCGCTGATC
>DASXMC010000580.1:0-3280 GCA_036495885.1 Allostellaceae bacterium
AAATGGCTGCGCTCGATGATTACCACCGCCAGGCGACATGGCGCCGGATCACCGAGGCTGTGGGTCAACTTGCCAACAGACACCGCCCGACGGCGTGTTGCACTGACGAAATAAAATTTCTTTCCGCAGGCGGATCGTTCCCGTCCGATCGTCTCCCCAACCAGCCCCGTTTATTCTTGATAACAGATTTTATCAAGAATAGAACGACAGCATGTCCGATCCGCCATCTGACCCCGAAATCGCCCCCCAGCTGCCGGCGCCGATCGTCCCGGCCGAACGGCTGCTGACCGCCGCCGAATTTCACCGGCTGGCCGACGTGCCGCCCGAGATCGAGTGGTTCGCCAATATCAGGAACCTTCATACCCGTCGCGCCTACGAGAATGCGGTCGGCGACTTCGTCCGCTTCGCCGGCATCGTGCGCCCGGAGGAATTCCGCACGGTGACCCGGGCGCATGTGATCGCCTGGCGCGCCGATCTCGAGCGCCGCGAGCTCGGCGGCGCCACGCTCCGGCATCGCCTCGCGGCGCTGTCATCGCTGTTCGAATGTCTCTGCGAAAGAAACGCCGTCAGCCACAACCCGGTCAAAGGCGTCAAACGCCCGAAGGTCGAAAGCGGCGAAGGCAAAACGCCGGCGCTTGGCGACCACCAGGCGCGCGAGCTGCTTACGGCACCCGGCGAGGAGAGCATCAAGGAAAAGCGTGACCGCGCGATCCTGTCGACCTTGCTCTATCACGCGCTACGCCGCGAGGAACTGTGCAAGCTCAAGGTCAAGGACTTTAGAAACATGCGGCGCGGGGTGCCGCACCTGGTGGTTTCCGGTAAAGGCGAGAAGACCCGCTATCTGCCGCTGCATCCCGGCACCAATGCGCTGATCCACGATTATCTCGATGTCGCCGGCCACGGCGAGGACGAGCACGGGCCGCTGTTCCGGCCGATCCGCAACAACCGCACCGGCCGCCTCGACAAGGCGCTCGATCCCGACATGATCTACAAGCTAGTGCAAAAATATTCCGCAGAACTCGGCTTCGAGATCGGCGCCCACGCGCTGCGAGCGACGGCCGCCACCAACGCGCTCGATCACCAGGCCGATATCGCCAAGGTGCAGGAATGGCTCGGCCACGCCAACATCGCCACGACCCGCATCTACGATCACCGCAAGACCCGGCCCGAGGACAGCCCGACATTTAAGGTGGCGTATTGATCCGGCACACGGGTGACATTTTCAATCTTGCGCCGACATCGTGTCCCCGCAGTATGTCCATTCTGGAAAGTGACGGTGCGATTACCTTTTTTGTACGGCCGGAAATCGACCAACAAGGCTTGAGCACACATTGCACATCTTCGTTGACGAGAGCGGCAGTTTTACGGGGTACCATGAGCGTTCGTTAAGCGCCGTGGGTGCGCTGGCAATACCAAGCGGCAGGCTCGGCTTCATCCAGAAAAAATATGCCAAAATCCGCAATCGCTTACCGACCGAGAAGGGAGAGGTGAAGGGGCGGTTGCTTAATGAGCAGCAGGTCGCCGAGGTCGTTACCATGCTGTCCCGCAATAACGTATTATTCGAGATCACAGTTGCCGATCTCGGGTTCCATGACGAAGCAGAAGTCGGCAGATACAAGCAGCAGCACCTGGACGGAATGCTGGCGCGTGTCGATCGCTTTGCCGACCCCGATCGACAACTAGTCGGGGAGACTTGCCGTCAAATTTCGCGAACGTCGATCCCCTTGTACTTGCAGGCAATCACGACGTTTGAGCTACTGCACACGTTAATAAACCATGTCCCATTATATTTTGTCCAACGTGAACCTCACGAGCTGGCCACGTTCGAATGGATTATCGACGGCAAGGAACCGACCAAGGTTACGAATTGGGAAATGTGGTGGTCGTGGTATGCGCGCGAGGTGCACTTGCCAACATGTCGATACGGCGGCCTGCGATGGTGCTGGAAGGCGCTGATTACTCATTTTATGACAGATTCAGAGGCGGTGATAGCAATATAGAGGGAACAAACACCAAATTATTACTGGCAAACGTAAGGTTTTCTGCCGCAGCCGAGCCGGGCCTGGAACTTGCTGATATCATCGTGAATGCAACCCGGCGGGCCCTGGCCGGAAGTTTGGGTGAGGCCGGCTGGCGCGGCATCCCGCAGCTAATGATTCATCGCCCCGAGCCGTACATCGAATTCCTGATCGTGGGAAGACAAGAAGATACGAGCCATCGCTCTGCCTATAGTGGCATCGTGAACCGGTTTTTTCGAGAGGCGGCAAATCGATGCTGGCTCCTCGCTTTCTACGAGCCGCAGGAGTGGACTGACCGGGTAAGGGCGGAACCCAAATCGAGCCGCCTCCAAACACAAAACGCTTCGTGTCGCCGGCTGTCATTTTGAACATTAGATGGCTAGATCTTTAAGAATTATCTGGCGCAGTCCGCTCTCGGGGCTGCATGCTCTCCGGCCGTATCCGACAAACGACCGATGACCGGTCACCCCGCGAAATGTCCGGCAATTTGAGCTGACGACGCCAAACCGGACGGAATGATTGACGGACGCGAAGGCGGACCTGCGCCGGGTCACGCCCGTGCCGCCTGGACAGGCCGCGCCATTTACCGTTCAAAATTCGCCGCCACTTAATGTTCAAAATGATACACAGATTTTGAACCAGGCCGCCGTCCGCTCTGCCAAACTTCCTTATTGATAATCGGGGGGAGCGGACATGGCACGCTTCGACAACAAGGTGGTGCTCGTGAGCGGCGGGGCGCGCGGCCAGGGTGCCGCGGAGGCCCTCCTGCTGGTAGCGCAGGGTGCGAAGGTGGTGATCGGCGACGTGCTGGACAATCAGGGCCAGTCGCTGGCTGTCGAGCTCGGGCCGGCTGCGTCCTTCGTCCGGCACGATGTGACCTCGGAAGCCGATTGGGCCCGCGCCGTCGAAGCCGCCCAGAAGTTCGGCGGCTTGCACGGCCTGGTCAACAACGCCGGAATCTACCAGCCGGCCGCGCTGATGGAGACCGACGACGCGCTCTGGCAGCGGCACATTCAGATCAACCAGTACGGCTGCTTCCTCGGCATGAAGGCGGTAGTGCCGGCGATGGAGCGCTCGGGCGGAGGGTCCATCGTTAATATCTCGTCAGTCGCCGGCCTCAAAGGCTCGCCCGGGTCCTTCGCCTATGCCGCGACCAAATGGGCGCTGCGGGGCATGACCAAGTCGGCAGCGATCGACCTCGGCGGCCGCAAAATCCGGGTGAACTCGGTTCATCCCGGTCCGATCGACACCGACATGATCGC
>DASXMC010000581.1:0-2255 GCA_036495885.1 Allostellaceae bacterium
CGGACGCTGACCCGCTGCCCGAACGCCGCGCAGCGCAGGCGCTAAATCGGCCGGCTATGCGCGTTTTGGCGCGGCAACGGGCTACGGTGCACGAAAGCCGTCTTCGAAAGGCCGGCCAGAACCCGCCGGTGTTGCTGCCCCGAACAGCACCACCGCGGGGTTGTGCGGCTATCTGTCAGCTGCGGGCGTAGCGGCGGACGGCCGCGGTCAGCGCCAGTGTCGGGGCAAGCCGCGGTCCTCCGCCGTTGTCGACTGGGGGCACGATCGTGACACCCCACCGCGGCAGGATCTCGAGGGATGCTTGCGCCCGCGGGTGAGCGAGGAGCGGCGCGTTCAACGATGGGCCGACGATCACCGGTGTCAGCCGCCCGATAGCCTCGGCAACAACCGACAGCGCCAAATTGTCGGCAATCCCATGGGCGAGCTTGTTGAGGGAGCTGAAGCTGCAAGGCGCAAACAGCACCACGCCCCGTGGCGGCCGCGGGCGGATCGCTCGATCAAAATAGGATTCGACCACCTGCACCCCCTCGACGTCCGCGAGCTCGCGCGCCGCAACGACGCGCGCGGCGTTTGGCGTCGGCAGCGCGATCACGCTCGAGAAGCCGAGCCCAACAAGTCCGCGCAAAATCTCGGGAGCGCGTGCCGCGGTGGTGGCGCCGCTCAGCACCAGATAGGCGACGTCGAAAACCTCGTTCCGGGCGCTCATCCTCGCTCCCTCTCTAACGCTCGCCAGAAAAATCCTTGTGACCCGGTGCGGCTCATTGCTGTGCCGTACACGCCGGCGCCCGGCGATCATTTTGGACGAGCGATACCTGCTTTGCTCCCGATATTATCAACCGGGAGCAAAAGGAAGGCGCATGCGCAAGTTCTTCGGACCGATGGGTACTGTGAGCCGGTTGACGATCGCGAGCGAGGTCCTCAAGACCAATATGCTGGGCGATCCGTCCGAGCGGACGGTCGATGTCTACGTGCCGGCCGGTCATGACGGGCACGGGTTGCCGCTGCTCGTCGATCTGGTCGGCTTTACCGGCAGCGGTCTCGCGCACACGAATTGGGTCGGCTTCCGCGAGAACCTCCCAGAACGGCTCGACCGGCTGATCGGGGAGCAACGCCTGGCGCCGGTCATTGTCGCCTTTCCCGACTGCTTCACCCGGCTCGGCGGCAATCAATACATCAACTCGGCTGCGATGGGCGCCTGGGAGGATTTCCTGCTCTATGAAATGCTGCCGGAAATCGAACGGCGCTTTGATTGCGGCGGCGCCGGACGGCGCGGCGTGTTCGGCAAAAGCTCCGGCGGTTATGGTGCAATAACCCACGCCCTGCGCCACTCCGACATCTGGGCGGCTGCCGCTTGTCATTCCGGGGATATGGCCTTCGAAATATGCTATCTGCCCGACATGCCGGGGGTGCTGCGCGCGCTCGCCGGCAATGGCAACTCGATCGAGCAATGGTGGCAAAAGCTCGAATCAGCACCAAAGCATCCCGAGGGTTCTTTTCATACGGTCAATGCGCTGGCGATGGCGGCGAGCTATGATCCCGATCCGAGCCAATTCCTGGGGATACGGCTGCCGGTCACCTTCGACACCTGCGAGATCATAGAGGAACGCTGGGCCAACTGGCTGCGGCACGACCCGGTCGTCGCGCTGGAAACCCAGGCCGACAATCTGCGTCGGCTCAAGGCGCTTTACATCGATTGCGGCGACAAGGATCAGTTCAATCTGGTTTACGGTGCGCGGCGCTTTGTGGGGCGGCTCAACCAGCTCGGGATCGCGCATCGCTATGACGAGTTCTCGGACAACCACAGCAGCGTCGATTACCGGATGGACGAGAGCCTGCCGTTTCTCGTCCAGGCGCTGTCCGGATGACGATCGCACGAGATTGCGGGAAATCGCCAAGTGCACGACAACCGGCAATAATTTCTGGGAGGATTGGATGACGCGCGTATTGGCTCTGGCCGCGTGTTTCTGTCTCATTGTTGCCAACTCAACGCTGGCGCAGACCGCGGGATCGATCCAAAAGCTCGACGACGCGTGGTCGCAAGCCTTCAACAAAGGCGATACCGCGGCGATTGCAGCGATGTATGCGCCGTACGCCGATGTGCTGCCGCCGGGCCACGACATGGTCAAGGGTCGCACCGCGATCGAAGCCTTCTGGAAAGGTGCGACGCAGCAATTAGGCAGCGCCAGGCTCCTTGTGGTCGATGTGACGCCCCTTGGTCCGCGCGCCGCCCGCGAGATCGGCACTTTTTCTTTTGA
>DASXMC010000582.1:0-5460 GCA_036495885.1 Allostellaceae bacterium
GTGCGGTCGACCACCCGCTGCGAAATCAGACGGCCGCCGCGTCCGAAACGGTCATAGCGATTGTCACCGGTGCCGGTTTTGCCGCCGATCGGCAACAGGCTGCCGTCGGGTGTACGATAAACTCCGCTGACCGCCTTGCCCGTGCCGGTAGAGACAACCGAAGACAGCGCGCGCTGGACCGTCCGCGCAACCTCGGGCGCCAGCACCTGCTGCGGCTGCGGCGCCGCCACCATGTCGGTCTCATAAGGCGTGCCGGCGGCAAATTGCAGCCGTTCGAGATCGACCGTAGGCAGACGCACACCATTGTTGACGATGATCCCCATCAAATCGGCGAGCGCGTCCGGCCGGTCGCCGGAGCTGCCGATCGCGGTGCCGTCGGAGGGAACGAGCCGGCCAAACGGATATCCTTGGCCGCGCCAATCCTGCAGGATTTTGTCAAAGGCATCCTCTTCGAGCAGGATGCGGATGCGCATGTTCTGCTGGAACGGGCTGTGGCTGTCGAAAAGCCACGTATAGACCTCTTGCCGCGCCCCGGTGCTTGCCGCCGTCACCTCGGCCAAGGATGGGTTGGGGTGCTCCTGCAGATAGCGCACCAGCCACAATTCGAGGGGATGGATGCCGGCGAGATAGCCGCGGTCGCGCAGTGAAAACTTGTTTGGGCCGGAATCCCGGTAGAGATCCCACAACTCGTCATCGCTGGTCGCCGCTTGGGGCAGATGCTGCGCCAAAAACGCGCCGAGCGCCGCCCGGCTCGCATTTGGATGAACCGAAAGGAAAACGACGGCGAGGCGACGGGGGTCGGGCCGGGTGCGGCTAGCCAACAGCTCGAGTGCTTCCTGGGGGGTGCGGCCCTTATAATCGCGCCAGAAGCGGTCGAGATAAACCCGCCCCTCCTGGTTGGCAAAGCGCTGCAAATACGCCATCCGCTGCGGGTCGTCGTGATCGCTCAGCAATTCGGTGACTTGAGTTCCGTCCTGGGCGATCTCGTGGCTGACGATTTCGCGGATCAGCCGGATGAAGGCGTTGTTGATCGAATCGGCAAAGGCAAGCGCGACGGTGGGTTTTGCGTGGTTCTCCCATTTCGCAAAATTGGCAAAGCTCTGCATGCCGCCGCCGGTGAAATATGTGCCGGGGCTCGCCGAATAGGTGCGCTGCATTGCGGCGTCGAGCATCGCCTGCAGCCCCCGGTCGTGGGTGCTTGCCAGCCAATCGGCTGCCCAGCGGGTGATCGGATCGTCCTTTGCCGCGGTCTTGATCGCCGACAGCTGCTCCCGGCTCAGCGCCGCAAGCCGCGCGTGCAAGGCGTCGACGATATCGAGATAAGTGATCAGCGTGCGCAGCTTGGCGGTGGAGCCGAGCTGCAATTTACCGCCGGCGTTGAGATCAAACGGTTCGTTCACACTGTCGGCGCGGATGCGGACAAAGTTGCAATTCGCCCCCCGCTCGTACAACACCACACTCCAGGCGATCCGCGCCGGGCTGGCGCTGCCGAGCAGCTGCTTGCCATAGAGGTCGAGCGAATGGTCGTAGGCGGGATCGCCGAGCTGGCTCAGCACCTCGCCGATACGGCGCTCGGCAGCCGTGTCGACGCTCGCCCACCCGCTGAGGTCAAGCCGGTCGAGGGCGTAGAGATCCGGCAGATGCAACAAGCTCACCAATCGGTCGCGCAGCCCGTCGGTCGCCTTGTTGCCGACATAGATCTGAGCCGCGGGCAGCGGCACGTCGTTGCGGAACTCGAGGCGCGGGGCAAGCGCCGCATCGCGCAGCGCCGGGTCGATGACGCCGGCCTCCGCGAGGAGGCGTAAATAGCGATCGGTCAGCCGTTCCAATGCGCTGTGGTCGGCGACCAGATAATAGCCGGGACGGCGTCCCGCCAGCAGCAGGCTCAACACCTGACGGTAGATTTCGCCTTTGCGCGCGAGCTCGGCCGGAGTGGCCGCCGGCCGTGTCAAAATCCAGTCGGCATCGGCGATATCGGTGCCGTACCAGCGCCACAGGGCTTCCGGCACGCCGATGATCTCGCCAAAGCCAGGGCGCGAGCCCAGGGGCTCCGAGTTCAGATACGCGGTCATGATATGGCCGCGCGCCGCGATCGTGTTCGGGCCAAAGCGATAGGCATGCGCCGATGCGGTCACCATCTGCCGGAGCTTTTCGACGGCCCCCGGCGTGCGCCCATCCGGCGAGTGGTGGAACTTTTCGATCTGAGTGGCAAGCGTGCTGGCGCCACCGGTACGCAGCCGCGGATCGACGACCCCGGCAATCCGCCCGGCGACGGCGAGTCCGAACCGGTCCCAGGAAACCGCCGGGTTGCGATCCGGTTCGCCCGGCGAGAACAGGTCCTTGTCCTCGATGAAGGACAAAGACGCGACGATCAAGGGCGGGATCGCCGCGAAATCCTCATAGATGCGCTCAGGGTAGCTGGCACGATAAAGTGGCGCACCGTCGCGGTCGAAGAGAGTGAGGCCGGCACGCTCCTTTTCGTGATAGATCGCGTAACCGCCGTCGTGCACAAAATCTTCGAGTGCGGGCGACCACCTTGCCTGACTTGCGATCGCAAAGTGATGGTCCTCGAGCGAGCGAATAAACCGCGGCAGCTCGGCATAGCCGAGACGTTCGTCATAGGGCCCGTAGTTGGGGAAGACGATCACATCGCTCGGCCCGGGCGCCACTGAGTAACCCATATGGCGGGCGAGCCGGGAAAAGATCACCGATTGCAGAAAGGAAGTGTTGGCTTCCGCGACGATGCCCCAGGCCAACAGCCCGAGCGCCGTCGCAGCCGCCAGCCAGCGCAGCGCGTGGACAAACCGCAAGAAGCGCATGAAGCCACGCTCGCCCAGACGCAGGCGCCACGCCTTACTAGACCGAAAACGTCCCCAAACTGCATCGACCATGGCGCCCGCCCGGGCCTTCCTTTGTTGGCCGCACGCAAACATCCGAGTATAAGTAAGCTATCCCATACCGCTGGAAGAGGCCGGCGCGGCAAAATCGCCGCGCGCGAACGCACGGGTGGTATCCCCGGACGTGACGCCGACAGCGGCGGTTCAGCCGCCGCCGATCCCCCGATCGCATAGATTTCGCTGTCGGGGATAGCAGAGCGAGATAGGCGCCCTCAAACCATACTCATGCGGCACTGTGAGCCTGTTTCGCGTCTTTTATCAGATCGAGGTCCAGGTATTCGCAACTCCCCTTAAACCCCGATCCCCGAACCGCTTAAGGGTGCCGACGCCGTGAGAGTGGCGCGGCCGGGACTGCGTGCGAATTTTAATCATGCCGTTCGAGGGGACCGCCGATCGACTGCGTAGCACGCGAGAGCGGCCGGCTAACCTCCTGCTCGGCAAGCTTGCGCGGGCGAGGACAACCGCCCACGGAAACTTTTCACGCAGCGCACTGGACCCCTGCGGACGGGGATTTGGGATATTTGGTTAAGGACTCGGCGCCTCCCGCTAAGCAGAGGCCGATTAGATAAATTTAACGCATCATCCGAGGAGCTTTAGTCATGGTTGACCCATCGCGATCCCTAGACGGCGGCTTTGGTTTCCTTACCGATCTGGTTGGCATCCAGATGCGCAACATGGAGGCGGTCCGGCAGGCGCAACAGAAAATGCTCGAGGGGATTGGCGTGCTCGCCAAGCGCCAGACCGAGATCATGGAGGGGACACTGCGCCGCTCTGTGAGCGAGCCGTCGGCGGTGGGATCTTCGGACATCCGGGGGGTCGTCGGTCAACAGATCGAGTCATTCAAGACCACGATCCTGGAAAATCAGGCTAACTCGAACATTCTCTCGGAAATGGCGGCGCGCAGCAGCGGCGAAGTGGCCAATATCTTGCAATCGCGTATGATGGCGGCGCTCGACGAGTTCAAGGCGGCGCTGGAGCATGCGATCCCGGGAACGATGTCGGCTGCGGGTACTGTGGCGCCCGCGGCGGCACCGGTCCAGCCAGCCGTGGCCCCTGGCCAGTAGCCCATGCTCCTCAAATCGGCATGCCGGCTCACCGGCAAATCTCCATAGCGCTGCTGCTGGTGGCGCTGGCGTGGTTTGGCGGCGCCGCGTCGGCGGCCGATCCACTGGGACGTTTCCCGATCGATCCGGCTCAGGTTTCCGTCTCCGGGATTTCCTCGGGGGCGTTCATGGCCAACCAGCTTCACATCGCGCATTCGGCCGGGATCATCGGCGCCGGCTTGATCGCCGGCGGCCTTTACGGCTGCACGGTCGACAGCGTATCCGAGGACGGCGTTTTCGCGCTGGCGAGCCTGGCTGTCGGGCCGTGCATGTCGGTGCCGACCCTGCTGCAGCCTGTCGGCTTCTACAAGCAGTTGACAGCCGACCTGGCGGCGAAGGGTTGGATTGATCCGCCCAGCAACCTCGCCCACAGCCAAGTCTATATATTTACCGGGCAGGCGGACAAAGTCGTCAACTCCAAGACGGTCGAATTGGCCGCAAACCTCTACCGGGCGCTCGGCGTGCCCGCGTCGCAGATAAAATTCCGTGACCAGGACCTACCAAGCCCCGGCGCCGGGCATTCGTGGGTGACGGAGAATTTCGGCAACGTCTGCGGTGCCAATGCCTCGCCGTTCATCAACGATTGCCGCTACGACCAGGCCGGTGAGGTGCTGCAGGCGATCTATGGCCCGCTACAGCCGCCCGCCGTACTGGCGGCGGGGCGCATCGTCGTCTTTGACCAGACAGAGTTCGCGCCGGGCAAGGCGGCGGCAGCTAACGGATTGCTGGATAGAGGCTACCTCTACGTGCCGAAGGCGTGCGAGGCGGGAGCCGCGCAGCGATGCCGCTTGCACGTGGTGCTGCACGGCTGCCTGCAATCGGCCGAGGTGCTTGGCGACGAGTTCTACACAAAGATCGGTGTAAATGAGTGGGCCGATACCAACCGGATCGTCGTGCTGTACCCGCAGGCCCACGCCACCACCGTTTCGGAACTGTCGTCACAAAACTTCCTGTCGCTTTTCAATACCAACCTGCAGGGATGCTGGAACTGGTGGGGCTACGGCGGCGACAAGCAGTTCCTGACCAAGGAAGGCGTGCAGGTGAGCGCGATCTGGTCGATGGTGCAGCGAGTGAGACGGGACAAGGGAACTGATACAAGCGGTCCCTCGCCCATTGTCGAAGGTGAGATCACGGCCTCACGATGCCCGCCGGCACACCGCGCGCGATCAGCCGGCGATGGCCTCGGCGCCGTGAAGGAAGCGGCGGGTCAGCCGCCGCCGATTTTGGGTATCAGATAGATTTCGCTGTCGGGGTTGAGCGGGACGAGATAGGCGTCCTGAAAGATCTCGCCGTCGATCGCGACCGCCATACCTTCTTCTACCTGATGGCCGAGCCCCGGATAGCGGCGCTCGAGTTCGAGGACAAGGCGACGAAAATTATTCGCCTCGACGTCGAACTCGGAGACGCCGCCGGTGAAGCGGCGCGCCGCTTGACCCGAAATCACGACATGGGGCATCGCC
>DASXMC010000583.1:0-5518 GCA_036495885.1 Allostellaceae bacterium
CGGTGGTGCGGCCGTTCGAGGATCCTGCGCCACCCGGGATGCATGATTTCGATCTCGTAGCGTTTTTCTATGCCTATCACGACGTTACGTACCTTGGTGTCGATCGCGCCAAGATGAATAAGGCATTCTACGATGCGCTGACGCCGGGTGGCGAATTGGTCGTGGGCGATTACTCAGCCAAGCCCGGTGCTGGCACGAGCGTCGTCAAGACCCTGCACCGTTCGGACGAAGCGCTGGTCAGGTCGGAAATCGAGGCGGCTGGATTCAAGTTGGTCGATCACGGCGATTTCCTCCGTGTTCCCGGCGATACCCGAGACGTCCACTCGCATTCCTCGGCGCAACCGGTCGATATCTACGTGCTGAAATTTCGCAAGCCGGGCTGACTCGCGAGAAGCTCCGGCCCGTGCGAAACCCAGCCCGGCGCCTGAGCCACCCGGCTTCCCTCCCAGTGCAGACTACCTGCCTCGGCTGCCACGGCATCCAGGGTCAGCGTCAGTTCGCCATCGACACGGCCAAACCCGGCCAAGCCTGCCCCGACTTCCGGCGCGAGATGGTCGACGCCATTCCCTACCCCGCGACCACGCCGCAATCGCATTTTGGGGGCCTTGCCCGGGACGGCATCTCCTGCACGGCGTGCCACCACATGGTCCTTGGTAAGGCGGATACCGCCCACTACGCCAACGAACCGCAAAACCGCTGCATCGAGCAGCGCCAGCAGTTCCTCAATCCCGACAACAAGAGTTTCGCCCGCACCTTCACCGGCAGCTTCCTGGTCGGCGACCCGGACAAGCTCTACGGCCCGTTCGACGACCCCAAGCAGACCCCCATGAACCATGCCCTCGGCATCGTTCCCGAGCACAGCCAGATCATCAAAACCTCGGAAATCTGCGGCACCTGCCACACGGTCCACCTTCCGGTCTTCAGCGGCACCAAAGCGATCGCATACAGCTATGAACAAACTACCTACCCCGAGTGGGCCTTCAGTGGCTACCGCACCGGCGACACCCCGGATGGCAAGCTGCCCTTCGGCGCAGGTGCGCTCGCCCAATCGTGCCAAGGCTGCCACATGCCCAGCGCCGACGCGGCGAAACAACCCTTCCGCAGCAAGATTGCCGCCATCCAGGAGCACAGCGATTTTCCCGAAGCCGAGAACGCGCTTCCGGCCACCGATATCGACCTCCAAGTCCGCACCGGTTTCGCCAAACACCAACTGGTCGGCCTCAACGTGTTCTTGATCGAAATAGCCAAGCAATTCGACGCCGTGCTCGGGATCCCGACCGTCGACCCGATGCTGGTCAGCAAAGGCCTCCCCCCGCTCGACCTGACCAAGCAGAGCATGCTCGACCAGGCCGCCAATACCAGCGCGGCGATCGCCATCACCAACCTATCGCTCGATACCAACGAGCTGCGCGCGAGCATCACCGTCACCAACAAGACCGGCCATAAATTCCCCTCCGGCGTCGGCTTCCGCCGCGCCTTTGTCGATTTCACAGTGGCCGACGCTGGCGGTAATGTGATCTGGGAATCGGGCCGGACCAACATTTCTGGTGTCTTGGTCGACCAGAACGGCCAGCCGATCGCTGGTGAGCTCTGGTGGAAAAAAGACTGCTCGGCGCACATCAACGGCCGCGGCAACAATCCCCATCAGCCGCATTACCGAACCATCTCCCAGCAAAATCAGGTGCAGATTTTCCAGGAACTCGTCACGAATCCGCCGAACGCGTCGGTCCAATGCGGCCGTCACAGTGTCCCCTCCGGCGAACTCACCACCAGTTTCCTGTCGATCTGCGGTACCTTGAAGGATAATCGCCTGTTGCCTGCCGGCTTCCTCCCGCTCGACCAACGCATTCAGATCAGCCGAGCGCTTGGTGCCGGCGATGATATGGCCAAGGAATCCGGTGCTGTCGGCACCGGCGACGATCCCGCCTACAAGACCGGCGGCAGCGACACCTTCGCCTACCAAATCCCCCTCACCGCAATGTCTGGCCTGCCGGCCAAGGTCTCTGCCGCCCTTTACTACCAGGCAATCCCGCCCTTCTTCCTTCAGGACCGATTCTGCACCGCGAAAGGCACGGACGCGGATCGGCTGCGCTTTGTTACCAGCCTTTTGAGGCTGGACGGCCAGGCCGCCGGCTGGAAACTGAAGATGGTCAGCACTGCTCCGGTCACCGTGCAGTGAAACCCGATCCTTATCCGCTCAACATTCGGATTGCGCTGACCTGCGCCGGAAGCGCGGCAGCCGATGCTGACAGATCCGCAGTTGCGCAGCCGGTTCTCGATATCGAGATGCCGCCGCGGCGGGATGACGCGGATCTGCGGGTATTTCTTGCCCGCCTCGTGCACAGCCTGCCGTTTCGCCGCCCCTCCCGGGTTGATTTGCCAGCTCTGCGACGGTAGATCGTGGCCCGCTCTTCGGGCTCACACGGGCGCGAACGGCGCTGGCCGGAGTCATCCTTCTAGCGCAACCGACTCAGGTTCGGTGATGCGTGTTTGTCAAGAAATCCGCCGCCCTTCTGGAAAGTCAGCAACCCCGCCACCCCATGTCTCAAGGCGAAGCACCGCTGTCGACCCAGCTGAGCCGATCTCGGCCCGTATTGCGAACGGCAGGTGTGGGGCATTTTGTATGGCTCCCGCCGCCAAGGCCGAACGGCCGGTGTCCGTTCAGTTAGCCGACCCTCGCCGGACCGTCATCTTTCAATGATATATCAAAAGGATACACTGTCTCACCTACTCCAGGTCTTCGGTTAACATCAAAGATTTACGGGCAATTTGTCTAACCTCGCTCACCATCCTTGAGCGTATCTCCGACCAGTTCGGCGTATTCCGATCCCACATCAACGGGGAGATCAGGCAGGGAATGCGATTTGTCTTCCCCGCAATGGTTCACCGCCCCACGTCGCCGGGATGATCTTCGACCTGACCGACGATGCGCCGCCGCGCTCACGAGCTATCTAGCTCGATAACGAGCGTATCCGTTCGCCCCGGGGGGGAGCTTCAGCGATCCATTTTCGTGACTCCACATTAGGCCAGAAATTCCAGTAGATCTGTGTCGAGGCCCACGTGCCGCCAGTTTGCTCCGGCCTCAACCCAGCGCTGTGGCTAATTCCGTGTGGTTTACTTTTCTGGTCATTAAAGATAAAAGTAACGCATGGCAGAGACCGATTCGCCTATTTCGCAAGGAGATAGCTGGCCGAAGCAGACCGGCAACGACGGGGCAGCCAGAGTGACGGTTCCGACGACAGCGTTCCGGCGGAAGGCCGCAACAGGCACAGCGTCGTCGGATCTGACGTCGCGGGCCACTTCGCCCGTGCCGGATGTGATGTCGCAGGGGACGTCGGAGCTGATACTCGCCCTCCGGTCTGCCTTCGACACGCTCAGGCAGCAGCTGGCCGACGCGCACGCGACGAATGCCCATCTGCGCGAGCAGAACGCGCGGCTGCTCGACCTGTCCCTCGTCGACTCGCTCCAGCAGCAGCTCGCGGATGCGCACGGGACGATCGTCTACCTGCGCGATCAGAACGCGCGGCTGCTCGACCTAGTCGTGCCCCGGCGGCCGTGGTGGCGCCGGTGGTTCAGGTGAATCCCGCCGAGATGGTCGAGCGCTACGGCGCCTTAAGAACATTAGTGACTATGCAACGCGACCGCACAACGACGGGATAGACCGAAGCGGAAATCCACTATCGCCGGAAACGACGAGGGCGGCCGGCATCGCCGGTTGTGTGACGAGGGGACTGCGATTTTCCATATGTGGACGGCTCTCTCCTCGCAAGGCGTTTTGCAGTGCTTTGATCAGATCGCTTGCGTCCATATGTCCGGCCTGTTGGTGCGCTCACACATGAACGCTGGCCAAGATGGTTTCCGCGACAAGAGTTCCAAACAGAATCACGACCTCATAGAGGGCCACTGGAAAATGCGGAATTTCTCTCGTCGTGGATCGATCGATCACTCCATCTGCTCATTATCTTGCAAGTTCTGGCATCAGCTCAGCACGGTTACAGTTGTTTTTGCTCCCCGTATCTGGCTGATCTCTAGCCTGCGGCTGCCAACGCGGCGGGCGCAGGTATTGCGGCGTAGTTTTCACCCGTAACCATCAGTTTCCAGGCGATGCGCGCGATCTTGTTGGCCAGTGCCACAGCGGCCAACTTCGGCGACTTGCGTTTGAGGAGTTCGGTAAGCCACGGCGCCGGTCTTCCGCCGCGCTGAGCATGCTGGATCACGGTGGTAGCTCCGACCACCAGCACGCTGCGCAATCCTTCGTCGCCGGCGCGCGTGATCCCGCCGAGCCTGACCTTGCCCGCGGTCGAATGATCTTTTGGGGTCAAACCGATCCAGGCCGCGAACTGGCGTGCGGATCGGAATAGCCCGGGCTCCGGGGTCTTCATTTTCAGCAGCACCGCGCCGATCGGGCCGACGCCGGGGATCTTGGTCAGCCGTCGGCTGCATTCATCGGCGCGATGCCAAGCGATCAGCCTGGCATCGACCCTGTCGATTTGCGCCTGCAGTTGCGCATATTCACTGGCCTGGGCCGCGAACAGCTCCCGAGCCAAAGCCGGCAGGTTCTCATCGACTTGGATGCGCTCGAGCAGACGGTAGAGGTGAGCCCTCCCCTTGGCGGCTGTAAGGCCGAACTCGCCGGCATAGCCACGGATGGCGTTGCCCAGCTGGGTGCGATTGCGGATCAGCCGGTCACGCACGCCAACCAGCATCAACGCCGCTTGCTGCTCGGCGGTCTTCACCGGCACGAAGCGTATCGTCGGCCGGCTCATCGCCTCGCATAGCGCTTCTGCGTCCGCCGCGTCGTTCTTGCCGCGCTTAACGTACGGCTTGATTAGCTGCGGCGCGATGAGCTTCACCGAATGCCCGAATGATTGCAGCCGCCGCGCACAATGGTGGCTTGCACCGCAAGCTTCGATCGCGATCACCGTCGGCGCCAGTTTCTCGAGGAATGCGAACATCTCCTTGCGCCGCAGCTTCTTCCGCAGAACCGGTTCCTCGGCGGTGTTTACTCCGTGAAGCTGGAAGATGTGTTTCGACGTATCCATGCCAATGCGGCTAATCTGTTCCACGGACGGCCTCCTTTGTCTGAGATCTACAGCGATCTCATTCTGGCACCCTTGGTGCCGTCGGGAGCCGTCCACACCAACAGAATGCGCGTTATGTGTTAGATTCACGCAGCGCATGTCGGCACACCGATGCTTTAGGCGACCGATGCTCTAATGGACGCTTTACAATCTCGCCGGGCCGTAGCCGAGAATGATCAGATCATGATCCGGGTCATCCGCCCTCTGTCGATGGCTGTTTTCGGCATTATGGTCGCAGCTACAACGTGATCGAGGCGCAAGACTTTCCGGGCCTCGTTGAGGACATCTACAACGACGCGACCTACCTCAAGGTCCGCGACGGCGGTCGCATCGTCTCGGTCGCGGCGATAATCGCCGTGGCGGTCACCACCGAAGGCCGGCGTGAGATCGTCGGTCTTGGCCTTGGTCCCTCCGAGGCCGAGCCGTTCTGGTCGACT
>DASXMC010000584.1:0-1733 GCA_036495885.1 Allostellaceae bacterium
CGCCGGCGGTCAGCCCTTGGCGGCGGGGCTGTTTGCCGCGACGCGAGCGCCGGGTTGCAGGCGGTATTGCCCGGCCGTGACGACCCGTTCGCCGGCGGTCACACCATCATCGACGATGGCAACGCCCTGGCTGACCGGGCCGACTTTGAGCGGCCGGGTTTCGACAGTACTGTCGGGTTTGACGACGTAGGCGTAATAGCCGTTCTGCCCGCGCTGCAGCGTACTCGACGGCACGGTCACCATATTCGGCGCAGTGCGCGCGAGAAGCCGGACGTTCAGATATTCGCCCGGCCAGAGGGCGCCATCCTTATTGGGAAAGGTGCCCTTGATACGCATCGTGCCGGTGGTCTGATTGATCTGGTTGTCGAGGACTGCGATGGTGCCTTCAGCCAGTTGACGATCGTTATCGCGGTCCATCGCGAAGATGCGGACGGGACCGGACTTCAATGCCGATTGAACCGAGGCGAGCTCGCTTTCCGGCAGGGTGAAGATGACCGAAATCGGCTGGAGCTGGGTGACGACCACAAGGCCGGTCATATCGGTCGCATGCACGATGTTGCCTTGGTCGACCAGCCGGATGCCGGTTCGGCCGGTGAGCGGGGAGGTAATCGTCGTGTAGTCGAGCTGGGTTTTCGCGCTGTCGATCGCCGCCTCGTCACCGCGGATCTGCGCCTCGAGCTGGGCGACTGTGGCGCCTTGAGTATCGACTTGCTGTCTCGTGGCGAAGTTGCGCGTCGCAAGCTCGCTAAAGCGTTGCAGGTCGAGTTTCGCATTGGCTAGATTGGCTTCGTCCTGCACCTTTTTGGCGACCGCCTGATCATATGTGGCCTGAAAGGGACGCGGATCGATTTGCGCCAGGAGATCGCCCGCCTTGACGTCCTGACCTTCGGTGAAAGCGACCTTTACCAATTCGCCATCGACCCGCGTCTTGACGGTAACCGTGTTGAACGCCTGCACGGTGCCGAGACCGGTGAGATAGATCGGCACATCGCGCCGCTCAGCAGTGGCGATCGACACCGGGATTGCCGGCGAAGGCGCAGACGCTGCCGCCGCAGCAATTTTGGCTGTCGCACGATGCTGCCAGCCGACGTAACCGCCCCACGCGGCGATCAGAATTGCCAGGCTAACGAGCAGGTAACCGCGGGGCCTGCGGACCGGGTTCTGGAACGGTTTCAACATATCAGTCATGACAGCAATATTGGACGTTGTCGTTCGTTTCCCGCCGGGAGTTGCCCGAGGGTGCCAGGAGCGGAAGTGTACCGAAGCAGTTCGATCGGCTCCTGCTGGATTCGAAGCGCGCGTCAGTTGTCGTTGGCGCTGGCCTCGCCGGCATTAGTCCATCCCTCGGTCGCCCGCTCGATGGCGGGCGACCTCAGTCCTGCGGCTAGTCCAGTATTGTCACGCGGCTTGGCTTTCGACTGAGCGCTCCCCGCCGCGGCTGTCACGAAGCTTGCTCAATGTGCCGTTCCAAAGCCGAATGCGAGCCTCGATGCTGCTGCACGCGGCTTGCAGGGCCCGCTCGCCCCTTTGCGGCGAGTTCGCGATCAGGTCGCTCAGCAATTCACGCCCCATGGGGCCGTGACTGTCGCCATCGAGTTCGATGTGCCGATCGATGTAGTAGATGAAATGGCGCAGGCGAGTGTTGCTTTTGGCGCCGTACAGCGGGTCGAGAAGCCTGCGGAACATCTCCGGGATGACGTCTTCGCGGCCGTAGAAGAAGGCCGCCAAAACCT
>DASXMC010000585.1:0-5198 GCA_036495885.1 Allostellaceae bacterium
GGAAATCCGCTCAATCGGCAAGTGCCCCGTTGGCATGGGGTCGGCCCGCGGATGCCTGCGAATTCGCTTGTTCACATGAATTCGCTTGCGCACATAAAGATATCTGCATATATATCGGTCCGAGTCATCGGAAAGCGATCCCAATGGAGCACCTGCTGGCCGCGCTGCGCGCGGTCGCCGAACCGACCAGATTGCGTCTTATCGCGCTGTGCGCGCGGGGCGGTGAGCTGACCGTCAGCGAGCTGACGCAAATTCTCGGTCAGAGCCAGCCGCGAGTTTCACGGCATTTGAAGCTGTTGTGTGAGGCCGGAGTGCTCGAACGCTTTCGCGAGGGCAGCTGGGCATTCTACCGGCTGAGCCAAGCGGGCCCCGCGGGTGCTTTCGCCCGTCGGCTCGCGGCCGAATGCGACGAAGCCGACCCGACGCTGGCGCTCGACCTGCAGCGGCTTGCGGCGATCAAGCGTCAGCGCGCCGAGCATGCCGCCGATTATTTTCGTGCCAACGCCGCCCGCTGGCACAGCATCCGCTCGCTCTATATCGACGAGAGGGAGGTCGAGGCGGCGCTCGTCGACATCATTGGCCGCGCGGATGTGCACAATCTGCTCGACATCGGCACCGGAACCGGGCGGATCCTCGAAATTCTGGCCGGTCTGGTCGGGCAAGCGCTCGGCATCGACCAATCCCGCGAGATGCTGGCAATGGCGCGCGTCATGCTCGAACGCGCCGGGCTAGAGAATGCGCGGGTCAGGCTTGGCGATATGTATCAGCTGGCGTTGGCGGACGCGTCCTTCGACGCCGTCATCATTCACCAAGTGCTGCATTATGCCGATCGCCCGGCTGCAGCGATCGCCGAAGCCGCACGCGTGCTGCGGCCGGGTGGAATCCTGGTGGTCGTCGATTTCGCCCCGCATGGTCTCGAGTTTCTGCGCGAGGAGCATGCCCATCGCCGGCTCGGCTTTGCCGACAGCGAAGTCGCCGAGTGGTGCTGCGCCGCCGGGCTCGGTCCGGCCGCTCCGCGCCTGTTGGCGGGAGATCCGCTGACGGTCGCAATCTGGACCGCCACGCGCGGTTCGATCTCCGAGCCGCGTGCGGCGGTCGGCGCGCGGCAGGAGAATTTGGTCGAGTTTCTTGCCGGAGAGGTGCGCTGATGAGTGAAACCCGGGGTGCAGCCCTGTCGCGCGGCCGTCTCGCCGCCGATCCGGTGATCGATTTTGACGCCGGGCCGCCACGCGTCTCGTTCGAGTTCTCGCCGCCCAAGACGCCGGAAATGGAAGAGCGGCTGTGGGAGGTCGTGAAGCGGCTTGAACCGCTGGGCCCGCGTTTTGTATCGGTGACCTACGGTGCCGGCGGCTCGACCCGCGAGCGCACCCATGCCACCGTCAGGCGCATCCGCCACGAAACCGCCCTCGAGCCGGCGGCTCACCTCACTTGCGTTGCCGCGACCCGAGCCGAAATCGATGCGGTGGCGTTCGACTATTGGCAGGCCGGGATCCGCCACATCGTCGCATTGCGCGGCGACCCGCCCGGCGGGGTCGCCAGCGGTGCGCGCTACGCTTCGCATCCGGGCGGCTACGCGTTTGCCGCCGACCTCGTGGACGGGCTTAAGCGGATCGCCGATTTCGAGATCAGCGTCGCCGCGTACCCCGAAACTCACCCGGAGGCGCAGAGTGCGACGCACGACCTCGATAACCTGAAGCGCAAGCTCGATGCCGGCGCCAACCGCGCGATCACCCAGTTCTTTTTCGATGTCGAACTGTTCCTGCGGTTCCGCGATCGCGCCCATGCCGCGGGGATCGTGGTGCCGATCGTGCCCGGCATCATGCCGGTCACCAACTTCGCGCGGTTGAAGTTGATGGCAACGGCCTGTGCGGCCTCGATCCCCGAATGGATGGCCGGGCATTTCGAGAGCCTCGACGACGATCCCGACACCCGCCGCCTGGTCGCCACCTCGATCGCGGCCGAGCAATGCCGGCGGCTGCATGCCGAGGGTGTCCACGAATTCCATTTCTACACACTGAACCGCGCCGACCTGATCGTGGCGATCTGCCATCTTCTCGGTGTGCGCGCGAAACGACCTGCGGCTGCGGCGGCGTGACGCACGGCTGTTTGACTGGTGCCCGTCCCATGTCGTCCCTCACCCTCCTCCCCGGACTTGATCCGGGGATCCGCGGGCCCCTCCCTCTCCCCGCCGGCGGGGAGAGGGAGGGGGTGAGGGGCTCCTCGTAGAGCGCGTAGATGACTCACTTCCTCGACTATCTCTCCGATCGCGTCGTGTTGTGCGACGGCGCCATGGGCACCCAGGTGCAGGCGCGCAATCTCGACATCGAGCGTGATTTTCTCGGCAACGAGAACTGCACCGAGATCGTGTGCGAGAGCCGTCCCGATCTCGTGCGCGAGATCTATTGCAGCTATCTTGCCGCCGGTTGCGATGCGATCCAAACCAACAGCTTTGGCGGCTCGCCGATCACCTTGGGCGAGTTCGGCCTGGCCGACCGCGCGTTCGCGCTGAATCGATTATCCGCCGAGATCGCGCACGAGGCTGTTGGCGAGTTCGCCAATGACGGGCGCACGCGCTTTGTTTTGGGCTCGGTCGGTCCCGGCACCCGTCTCCCGTCGCTCGGCCATGTCTCCTACCAGGAGCTCGAGGATGGGCTGAGCATCCAATGCGCCGGGCTCGTCGCCGGCGGGGTGGACGCGATCCTGATCGAAACCTGCCAAGATCCGCTGCAAATCAAGGCCGCGGTCAACGGCGCCAAACGGGCGCGGAAGGAGGCGGGCCGGGATACGCCGATCCTGGTTCAGGTGACGGTCGAGACCACCGGCAGCTTGCTGGTCGGCGCTGACATTGCCGCCGCCGCGACGATCGTCGGGGCCCTCGACGTGCCAATGATCGGCCTTAATTGCGCCACCGGTCCGCGCGAAATGGCCGAGCATGTCAAATGGCTGGGGGAGAACTGGCCGGGCCATATCTCGGTTCAGCCCAATGCCGGATTGCCCGAACTCGTTGCCGGCCGCGCCCAATACCCATTGGGGGCGGTCGAATTAGCGCAATGGCTCGAGCGCCTTGTTGTCGAAGACGGCGTCAACATGGTGGGCGGGTGCTGCGGCACCGACGCAAGCCATATAGCCGCCCTCGACGCGATGCTGCGCCGGCTCGGTCGAGACCGGCGGCGGCCGGCGCCCCGCACCCGTCGGCCGGTCTGGACTCCGGCCGTTGCCTCGCTCTACGGCCAGGTGCCGCTGCGCCAAGAAAACGCCTGGCTGTCGATTGGCGAGCGCTGCAACGCCAACGGCTCGCGCAAATTCCGTCAATTGCAGGAAACCGGCGATTGGGACGGCTGCGTCGAGATGGCGCGCGAGCAGGTCAAGGAAGGCTCGCACACGCTCGATCTCTGCACCGCCTTTGTCGGGCGCGACGAGGTCGCCGATATGACTGAGGCGGTGACCCGCCTGCGCGGCGCGGTCAATGCGCCGCTCGTCATCGACTCCACCGAATACCCGGTGCTCGAAGCCTCGCTCAAGCTCTATGGCGGTAAGCCGATCATCAATTCGATCAATTTCGAGGACGGGGAGGATGCCGCCGCCAGGCGGCTCGGATTGGCGCGCCGCTTTGGTGCTGCGGTGATCGCCCTGACGATCGATGAGAGCGGCATGGCAAAAGACGCCGCACACAAGCTCGCGATCGCCCGCCGGCTCTACGATTTCGCCTGCAACCGGCATGGCCTGCCGCCCTCGGACCTGCTGTTCGATCCGCTGACCTTCACGATCTGCGCCGGCAACGAAGACGACCGCCGGCTCGGCCTCAACACCCTGGAGGCGATCGAACAGATCGCGCAGGCGATGCCGGAGTGTCAGATCATCCTTGGCCTTTCCAATATCTCGTTCGGGCTCAACCCCGCGGCGCGGCAGATCCTCAATTCTGTCTTTCTCGACCATGCGCTGCGCCGCGGGCTCACCGGCGCCATCGTCCATTTCTCGCGAATCGTGCCATTGCACCGCATTCCGCCCGAGGACGCAGGGGTGGCCGAAGACCTGATATTCGACCGCCGCCGCGACGGCTACGATCCGCTCCAGGCGTATATCGCGTTATTCGAGAACCGCATCGGCGAAAAGACCGAGAAAAAAGGCCTCCCCGAAAAGCTCGAAGATCGGCTTGCCCAGCGCATCGTCGACGGCGACCGCCAGGGGCTCGATGCCGACCTCGGCCAGGCGCTGGAACGCTGGAAGCCGCTCGAGATTATCAACGGCATTCTGCTGGGTGGGATGAAGACGGTCGGCGAATTGTTCGGCGCCGGCAAGATGCAGCTGCCCTTTGTGCTGCAATCGGCAGAAACGATGAAGATGGCGGTCGGTTTTCTCGAGCCGCATATGGAGCGGGTCGACGGCCAGCAAAAAGGGACCGTAGTGCTGGCGACCGTGCGCGGCGACGTTCACGACATCGGCAAGAACCTGGTCGACATCATCCTGACCAACAACGGTTATCGAGTGGTCAATCTCGGCATCAAGCAGCCGATCGGCACGATCCTCGAAGCCGCCGTCCGGCATCAGGCCGATGCTGTCGGCATGTCGGGCCTGCTGGTCAAATCGACCGTTGTCATGCGCGAGAACCTCGAAGAAATGGGCCGCCAAGGGCTCGAACTGCCGGTCATGCTCGGCGGCGCGGCGTTGACCCGGCGCTATGTCGAGGAGGATTGCGTCAACGCCTATCCCGCCGGTCGCGTCGCCTATGCTCGCGACGCATTTGACGGCCTGGCGCTGATGGACAAGATCGTCAGCGGCGAATTCGACGCGCACCTCGCCGAAATCCACGCCAAGAACGAAACTCGGGCGGCGAAGCCGTCGCGCAAGCTCGGCCGGGCTGCCGATCCGCGGCCCTTGCGCCCGCTCGATCTCGACGAGATCCGCCTGCGCCGCGCCGAGTTGACCCGCGACGTCGCGGTGCCGGAGCCTCCGTTTTGGGGTCCGCGCACGATCACGCGGCTGTCACCAAAAGCGGTGGTGCCCTACCTCAACGAACGCATGCTCTACCAATTTCAGTGGGGTTACAGGAAGGACGGCAAGACATTGGCCGAGTACCGCGAATGGGCCAAAGACGAGCTACGCCCTGTGCTCGCGCGGATACTCGACATTGCGGTGCGCGAGGACATCCTGGTGCCGCAGGCGACCTATGGCTATTGGCCCTGTGCCGCCGAAGGCAA
>DASXMC010000586.1:0-3446 GCA_036495885.1 Allostellaceae bacterium
CCACGGTGCCAAGAACGGCCAATGCTGTCGCCATCCGTGCCGTACCGCCAGCGGCGAAGGCAACGACAGAAATGACAATTGCGACGAGCGCCGTCTCAACGCCATCCGGGGCGAAACCTCGCTCCGGTGCACCGCGGCACAGCCGCCCCCATTCCCATGCCATCACCGCGCCGGCGGCAATCGTCAACAGCGCCAGCCAGATGCCTCCAAGCCAGATTGCCGCCAACGGCAATGGCGCCAACGCCAGTGCCGAGACAACGCGCGGCCGCAACGCGCCCGGCTCAGCGCGCGCCAATTCTCGCCCCGTAGCGGCGCTCGCGCCCGAGGTATTCGGCAATGGCTTGCGCAAGATCGTCTTTGCCGAAATCGGGCCACAAGGTCTTGGTGAAAACCAGCTCGGAATAGGCGCACTGCCACAACATAAAGTTGCTGATGCGCTGCTCTCCGCTGGTCCGGATCAAGAGATCGGGATCCGGGAGAGCGAGGGTAAAAAGGTGGCGCGCAAAACACTCTTCATCGATCGCGGCGACCGACAGCCGGCCCGCCGCGACCTCCGCAGCGAGCGCCTGCACTGCTGCCACAATCTCGGCGCGACCGCCGTAGGACAGCGCCATTATCAAAGTAATCGCGGAATTGTCGCGGGTCACGGCTTCGGCTCGCCTGATCAGCTCGACGATATCGGGCGCTAGCCGGTCTATCTGGCCGATCACCCGCAGCCGAATGCCGTTGCGATTCAATTCCGCGATCTCGGCGAGCAGGTAGTGACGCAGCAATCCCATCAGATCGCCGATCTCGCCTTCCGAGCGCCTCCAGTTCTCAGATGAAAACCCGAACAGTGTCAGATAGGGAATGCCCAGCTCGACGGCACCTGCAACCGTGCGCCTGACCGCCTCGGCGCCGCGGCGGTGACCGGCGATCCGCGGCAGGCCGCGGGCCTCGGCCCACCGGCCGTTGCCGTCCATGATGATCGCGATATGCCGCGGAGGCGGCCGCGGGGTCCGATCCTGGGCACCGGTCGGAAGAGTCTTCAAACCTGCAGAATCTCCCGGTCCTTTTGCGCCAGCGTATCGTCGATGCGACCGATCGCGTCGTCGGTCAGCCTTTGGACATCGTGCTGCAATTTGCGTTGCTGGTCTTGCGAGATCTCGCCGTCCTTTTCCTGCCGGCGCAGCAATTCGATCCCGTCGCGCCGCACATTGCGCACCGAGACCCGGGCCTGCTCGGCATATTTGGCGGTGACCTTTGTCAGCTCACGCCGCCTCTCCTCGTTGAGATCGGGGATCGGAACACGGATCACTTGGCCTTCGGTTTGCGGATTGAGACCCAGACCCGATTCGCGGATTGCCTTGTCGACGGCTTTGGCCATTGCGCGATCCCACACCTGCACGGTGATCATGCGCGGCTCCGGGACGCTGATATTGGCGAGCTGGTTGATCGGCATCGACCCACCATAGGCGGCGACCGTGATTGGCTCGAGCAGACTGGCCGAGGCGCGTCCGGTGCGTAACCCGCCGAATTCCTTGCGCAGCACGTCGAGTGCGCCCTCCATCCGGCGCTCCAGATCCTTCAGCAGCGGGTCTTCCGACATCGGCTTCACTCCCTCGATGACTAACCTTCCCCGTCTATGATCGTATAACGCCCCGCGCCGCACACGACGCGCGCAAAACCGCCGCCCTCGAAGAGCGAGAACACCAGAATCGGAATGCGGTTTTCGCGCGCCAGCGAAATCGCCGAGGCGTCCATGACTTGCAGGTCGCGCGCCAGCACCTCGCGATAATCGAGCCGGTCGAAGCGGACTGCGTCAGCCACACGATGAGGATCGGCGTCGTAAACCCCATCGACCTTGGTTGCCTTCAACAGCGCGTCGCATCCCATTTCGGAGGCGCGCAGCGCCGCTGCCGTGTCGGTGGTGAAATATGGATTTCCGGTACCGGCGGCAAAAATGACCACCCGCTTTTTTTCGAGATGGCGTAGCGCGCGGCGGCGGATATAGGGCTCGCACACCGCCTGCATCGAAATCGCGGACTGCACTCGCGTGGCGACCCCGCATCGTTCGAGCGCATTTTGCATGGCGAGCGAATTTATCACCGTCGCCAGCATCCCCATGTAATCGGCCGAAGCGCGCTCCATTCCCGCTGCGGCACCCGACACGCCGCGATAGATGTTGCCACCGCCGATCACCAAACAGATCTCGACGCCGAGCGCGTGTACGTTGCGAATCTCATCGGCGATGTGGGTGACGAATTCCGGGTCGAGACCGCCCTCGTGCGACCCCATCAACGCCTCGCCCGAGAGCTTCAAAAGAACACGCTGGTACTTGAGATCGGCAGCCATACGGCCTTGCCCGTTCGCTGTCATGCGCCGCTATTGAGCGCCGGCCCCATGTTACACAAATTCGGCCGTGCTGTCGCGCGCGAGGCGACGGCAACGCCGTCCCACGCCGAGCTCAGTGCTCGGCTTGCGCCGCGGCTGCAACTTCGGCCGCAAAATCGGTACGGTTGCGCTCGATGCCTTCGCCGAGCGCAAAGCGCGCAAATCCGATGACGCCGATCGGCGATCCCGCCGCTTTGGCGGCGTTTTCGACGACTTTGGCGATCCGCGTCTCCTGGTCGACGACGAAGATCTGCTCCAGTAGCACAAACTCTTCGTAGAATTTGCGCAGCCGGCCTTCGACCATTCGGTCGACGATGCCGCCCGTTTTGCCGCTGGCGAGTGCCTGCTCGCGCAACACGCCGCGCTCGCGCTCGAGTGCGGCCGGCGGCACCGATGCGATATCGAGATAGAGCGGGCTCGCTGCCGCAACGTGCATCGCCAATTGCCGGCCGAGATCGGCGAGCGCGGCCTGGGGTCCGGCCGATTCGAGTGCAACGATGACGCCGATCTTGCCGAGCCCGGGGCCCAGCGTGTTGTGCATATAGGAGTAGACGCCGCCCTCTCTGACCGCGAGCCGGGTCGAACGGCGCAGCACCAGGTTCTCGCCGATTGTCGCGATCAGATGGGTCAGCTCCTCTTCGACAGTGCGCCCTGTCTCGGGATAGGGTGCATGGGTGAGGCTCTCGAGCTCGCCGTCGCCGCCCGCCGCAAGTTCGGCAATCGTGCGGACAAACCCTTGAAACGCTGCGTTGCGGGCAACAAAATCGGTCTCGGAATTGACCTCGACGATGGCGCCGGCAACGCTGCGCGTCGCGACCCCGATCAGCCCCTCGGCGGCAACGCGCCCAGCCTTTTTGGCGGCGGCGGACAATCCTTTTTTACGCAGCCAGTCGACGGCGGCTTCGATATCGCCATTGCTGTCGCCGAGCGCTCGCTTGCAATCCATCATGCCGGCGCCGGTCTTCTCGCGCAGCTCTTTGACCAGCGCGGCGGTCACCTCGGGCATTTTCTCCATCCTCTCTGTGCCGCTTTCCGACCCGATACTGCAGGCGGCCGGCGGCTCTTGATAATCT
>DASXMC010000587.1:0-9010 GCA_036495885.1 Allostellaceae bacterium
GGCCAAGCCCGGCCAAGACGATCCGAACTGAGACAATACGGGCAAAGTGAGTCAGCTCCGATCAGCGGGCTGACTTGACATTGAGCCGCTTGAGGCGGTTTTGGGCGTCTTGCGCTCCGAGATCATGCGCGCGCAGGTACCAGATGCGCGCCTCCTCGGGGTTGGCGTACCGCGTCCAAAGGTGATACCGCCGCAAAAACACCGGGTCGTAGCTGGCGCCGATACCCAAGGCGCCGCGCCCGTCATTCGCATCATAGACGCGTCGGTAAAGGAGCCGCGCCGAAGCCAAATCACCGTTGCGAAAGGCGTCATCGCCTTCCATCAAAACCGCGTTGAGCTCCACCGGGCGCAGCTGTGCGCCCGGTACCGGCGACGCTGTAGTTCTCTCCGCGGCATCGCCGGGTCGCGAGGATACGCTTGCCGATGGCGCCGGCGTCGTCGCGGCAGGTGCCGAATTCGCGCGCACATCCGGGCTCGACGCCGGTGAGACCGGACCTGGGGTTGCGTTATCGGACGCCGAGGAATCGACCGGCGAGGGGAATGGCATATTGCCTGCCGGTGCTATCGGCACCGCGGCGCGTTCGCTATCCGGGGACGGGCTCGGCGCGGCCGCGCTCGCCGGAACAACCGGCGCGCCCGCTGTCGGAGCGATCGCGGCCGCCGACGGGCCCTTTGCGACAACCGCGGCTGCCGGTTCGGAACGAGTGATTGAGGCAGACGCTCCTGCAAACAGCAAATATCCGATGCCAAAAAAAGCAACGATCGTCGCCACGGCAGCGATCCCGAGCCCGCTCAAAGAAAGGACAGCGTCAGTCCCGAGCGGTTCGCCCGTGCGTTCCGAAGGCGACGGCAAGGCCGAGGAAGGAACAGCCTCGGGCGTCGACGCCAACACCGCGAAACGGGATCGTAATGCTGGATCATGCATTTCCCGGCTCCTGAGCGAGCTTTGTTCGCCGTTTACCGCGTTAAGGTATAAGCGTTATCAGATCGCTTGCGAAGATAACCGGCCGAATGACGCCAATTAGATTCGGGCCTATTGCCGACGCCGGCACTTCGTCCCAAGTCATGCCTCACCCTGACACGCGAGTGCTCGCAGATGAGTTGGCTGAGCAATTTTGTCCTGCCCAAAATCCGTGCGGCGGTCAGGAAAAAAACGGTGCCCGACAATCTGTGGAAGAAATGTCCCGGGTGCGAACAGATGCTGTTCCATCGTGAACTCGAAGCCAATCTCGATGTGTGCCGCAATTGCGGCCATCATCTGCGAATCGGTGCCGCGCGGCGGCTCGAAATCCTGTTCGACGACAGCGTCTTTTCGCGCATCGAGCTGCCGAAAACCCCCTCGGACCCGCTGCGCTTTCGCGATCGCCGGCGCTACACCGATCGGCTCAAGGAAGCGCAGGCGGCGCAGGGCAACGACAGCGATTCGGTCGTCGTCGCCCACGGCCGCATCAGCGGGCATCCCACGGTCGTGGCCGCCTTTGAATTCGGGTTTATGGGCGGGTCGATGGGGGTCGCCGCCGGGGAAGCGGTGCTGACCGCGGCGCGGCTCGCGGTCCTGCAGCAAGCCGCCCTCGTCGTCGTGCCCGCGTCGGGCGGGGCGCGCATGCAGGAGGGGGTATTATCGCTCGTCCAAATGCCGCGCACGATCATCGCCGCCAACATGGTCAAGGAAGCCGGTCTGCCCTATATCGTGGTGCTGACCGATCCGACGACCGGCGGGGTCTCGGCGTCGTTCGCTATGGTTGGGGACATCACCCTCGCCGAGCCCGGGGCAATCATCGGCTTTGCCGGCGCCCGCGTCATCGAAGAGACAATCCACGAGAAATTGCCCGAGGGCTTCCAGCGCGCCGAATACCTGCGCGACCACGGCATGGTCGATCTCGTTGTGCCGCGCGCCGAGTTGCGCGCGACAATCGGACGGCTGCTCGGCCTGCTGCGCGACCCGCAACCGGCCCAGCTGTCGTTGCCGGTCGCACCGGAGGCGGCATGATCCAAACCAGCGACATCGTGCTGACGCGGCTGATGCGCCTGCATCCGAAACTGATCGACCTGTCGCTCGGACGCATCGAAGGACTGCTCGCGGCACTCGGCAACCCGCAGGACCGGTTGCCGCCAGTCATCCATGTCGCCGGCACCAACGGCAAAGGTTCGACGATCGCCACGTTGCGCGCCTGCCTCGAAGCCGCCGGCCGCCAGGTCCATGCCTACACCTCGCCGCATCTCGTGCGCTTTCACGAGCGGATCCGCCTCGCCGGCCGGCTGATCGAGGAGGATCGGCTGGTCGCGTTGCTCGAAGAATGCGAGCGTGCCAACGAGGGCAGGCCGATCACCTATTTCGAGATCACGACCGCGGCGGCGTTTCTTGCTTTTGCCCGCACCCCGGCCGATTTCGTGCTGCTCGAAACCGGGCTCGGCGGAAGGCTCGACGCGACCAATGTCGTGCGCCATCCGGCGGCGACCGCGATCACGCCGATTTCGCTCGATCATCAGGCGTTTCTCGGCGACACGATCGCCGCCATCGCCGGCGAGAAAGCGGGTATCCTGAAGCCCGGTGCGCCGGCGGTCATTGGCTCGCAGCCCACCGCGGCGGCAAATGTGCTCGACGCCCGCGCCGCCGAGATCGGCGCTCCCCTGTTCCGCTTTGGCCGCGAATGGCGGTGCGCCGCCGATAATGGCGGCATGCGCTATGCCGGCCCGCGCTGGCGGTTCGATCTGCCGCTGCCGTCACTGCCGGGAGCCCATCAGATCGGCAATGCGGGCATCGCGCTCGCGTGCCTCGAACAGCTGTGCGGCCTCGACATCGGCCGCGAGGCTTTTGCCCAGGGGCTGCAGCATATCGAGTGGCCGGCGCGATTGCAGCGGCTCGGCTGCGGGCCGCTCGTCGAGATGCTACCGCGGGGCTGGGAATTGTGGCTCGACGGCGGCCACAACCCGGGAGCCGGTGAGGTCCTGGCAGCCGCCCTGTCGGGCTGGGCGGACCGACCGCTCTACCTCGTCGTCGGCATGCTCAACACCAAGGACGCCGCCGGTTTCCTCGCACCGCTGGCGCCGCATGCGCGCGCCCTTTTGGCCGTCACGATCCCCGGCGAAGACAACCCGCTTCCCGCCGCTGCAATCGTTGCCGCCGCCCATTCCGTCGGTCTCTCCGCCGAGGAGCAGCCCTCGGCCGCCGCAGCACTCGCCGCCCTCACCGCTGACCCCACCGCCGCCCGAATCCTGATCTGCGGCTCGCTGCACTTCGCCGGCACCGTCCTCGCCGACAACGGCTGATCATTCCCGATCACCCGCATCCCAGTGCAGCTATCTCCCGCAAAACATCTGGATGGCACTCTGCAAGGCCGACACATTAGAGTATCCCAATACGGTAGCCGCAGGATTGAGCCCACTATATTGCCGCGCGAGCGCTGCGGCACTGCTATCAACGCAGTCTGCCTTTCCGGGCGTGCCGACGAATATTTGGGCGAATACCCACGCCGCGCCGGCAAAGTTGTTGGAATCAGGCTGGCCGATCATCGCGATATTCCCGTCGCCGGAAAGCGATACAGAAACTCCTTTTGTGATTTCGCCTGAACCGATGAGTTTCGCTTGCCGGCGCCAAGCGTCCCGCAATCGTGTAAATACCAACGCGGCACCGGTGTCATTTCCACTCCTGACGCCTTCCTCAGCGATAATGGCTCTATCCCCGTCACCAGAAAGCGACTCCTGTCCGTTTACGCCGACAAGCATTGTTTGCCGGAGCCACACGTCGCGAGCGCGGGTCAAAACCCGCGCTACGGATTGACGATAACCAATCGCACCGACCATAGCGGTCTTCCCGTCATCGGAGAGCGACACGCTCCCAAGGGCCCCGACGATCTTGGTCTGCTGACTCCACACGCCCTGCGAGCGTGTGAACACCCAAGCCGCGCCGACAGGGGGCCCGGAATGTCCAAAATGGTCTGAAAATCCCTCGACGATGGCGGTGTTTCCGTCACCAGAAAGTGCCACTGAAAAGCCTTGCTCCGCATGGCCAATAGCACCGCTGCCAATCAATTTCGCTTGCTGGCTCCACCCACCAGGCGAACGCGTAAATACCCATGCCGCGCCGATCCCATTGTTGTCATAAGGCCCGCCGACGATGATGGTATTCCCATCACTGGAAAGCGCCGCAGACCAGCCCTGGTGAGACATGCCCACGCTACCAGCGCCGACGAGTTTCGCCTTCTGACTCCACACGTCGCGCGATCGCGTGAACACCCATACGGCGCCGGTATTCCTGTTATCAACAGGCCCGCCGACGACGACGGTATTTCCGTCACCGGAAAGCGACACAGAATATCCTTGGGATGCATTGTTGCCGATGACTCCGGTGCCGACGAGTTTCGCTTGTTGGCTCCACACGCCATGCGAGCGCGAGAACACCCACGCGGCCCCGATATCTTTGTTGTCGTTAGGCCCGCCGAAGCTGGCGGTGTTCCCGTCACGAGAAAGCGTGACGGAAGTACCCTGAATTGCGGGGCCAATGGCGCCAGTGCCGACCAACTTGGCTTGCTGGCTAAACTGGGCGTGTGCCGGCGATGGCGAGAGGCCGTATGCGAGCACCACAGCAAAAAGGGCTTGGCATTTGAATTTCATATTTAAGTCCCCGGCACGCGAGCTTGCGCTGATCGAGGACGATGCCGCTTTGCAACTTCGCGTTCCACCTAAATTATGGCTAACGCCAGGTTGCTTTGCGGAACCCTGAGTGGGGTCCGTTGGTGTTACGAAACTGTTGATTTGAAAGGCGGAGGACGGTAGAGCGCGATGTCGGACCGGATCGTCACCGGAAAGGGTGCCGCTTATCGCAGCGCCAGTGAGGCGCTGCATCGCGACCCGGTCGCAGATCGGCAGGCTGCCCGTTTCCGCAAGCTGTGGGAATGCGGGTTCGCCGATCTCATTCGCGCCGATTTCTACGGCCTGCTCGCGTTTCCCGAGGGGGTGTGGGGGAATTTGCTCGATGCCGGCTGCGGCACCGGGATCGAGGCGGCAAATTTGCGGCGCCTCACGCCGGGGCTCGCGATACATGGTGTCGACATCTCGTCGGTGGCGCTCGCCGACGCGGTGGCGCGAGTGGATGCAGGTGATGCCGCCTTCTACCAGTCGGCGCTGGAACGGTTGCCTTTTGCCGATTCGGTCTTTGACTACATCTCCTCGCACGAGGTCATCGAGCACATCGAGGATCCCGCTCTCGTACTTCGTGAATTCTGGCGTGTCCTCAGACCAGGCGGGGTGTGTGCAATCGCGACACCCAATGGTGCGAGCTGGTGGCTCGAACATCTGCGTCAGCGCGTAAAGCGCGCGCTCGGCCGGCGCGGCGCCCCGGTCGGTGAGGACGATACGAAGTCTCCCTCTTTTTGGCGGCGAGAATTCGCCCGCGCCGGATTTGTCGTGGAACGCCAGATTTTTGATGGAGCAGCACTCGAATTTCAGATGCTGGTGGCTCCGCCCGGATGGATGCCGGTCCTCAGCCGTCTGCTCGAGCCACTACGCGTCGTTCCGGGCGTCAACTTGCTACTGTGCGACCGGGTCAAGTTTCGCCTCTTAAAGCCAGGCCGGACGAATGACCGGCCACGACCTATCTCTCCCTGCTGTCCGATCTGCCGGTCGGCGCTATCGGAGGACGGCCGCGGTGTATCGTGCGCCGGCGGTCACCGCTTTCTGCGCAACTCGGCAGGTCTTGTCGATTTCAGCGCACTGGCACCCGAGGGTGGCGGCGAAGCAAGCGCGGCAATGGAGGAGCCCAGTGACGCTGCGGAGGAACCCAGTGACGTCTCAGCGCCGGTCCGTCGCTCGGTGCCGAGTCGCCGCTGGCGCCGCCGCGCGCTCCTGGTTCTGAGCACAGGCTATGCCGGGCTCCTGCTGCCGCTCCTACCCCTCGGCATGATCCTCGGAATATTCTACCAGCCCTTCCGGCAGCAGCACTTGTCGTGATATCGCCCCCTCGGGGCATGAGCGCCGAAGCAGAAGATTCGTCCATGGAACCGCGCTGTTTCTTGAGGACCGCGAAGAGCTTGGCCATTCTAGGACAGGGGGCGTGGCTCCCGGAACCGGCCCAGCGCCCTGTCGACTGGATTGGCTTGCTGTAGTCGTAATAACAGTCACCGCATATTTGCCGCATTCGTATCATACAGTGCTTGCATCGAGGCGCTCGGCGAAGTGAGGAGAAGGAAGTTGTATGGAGATGGCGTGCCTGATGTCGAACCTGTGCTTGTCGACATGCGGCAACCGGAATGGAGCCGAGATGGCGGAACCTGATCTCGGACCTGATAAAACAGGAGAAACAGGTGAGTTTGTTTGCCGCCGCAGCGCCAGTGGCTAAACTCGCCCTCAATCATTGATCGAGATCACGCTTTTTGTCACCGAGACCGCCGCCGTGCTCGATACGAGCCGGCTGCCGTGTCCGTTGCCGGGGTGGAAGGCGCTCGCCCCTGGTGCCGTAGCGAAATGGCGGCCGACCCGAGGGCGGATAGGGATTTCGACCATTTCGACACGACCGCAGACCGCGGGTTGCTGGAAGCCTCTGAGCAACCGGGCGCGGTCTTGCGCTTGCGGCTGCGCAAGCCGCTGGTATTCTTGCCGAAAGGCGCATACCCAGCGACTTAAGGCCACTGACGCGCTTTCCGATCTGCAGGAGGAGCTACGATGATCACACCCGGCTATGTGCGCACGATGGCTGCCTACAACGCCGAGATGAACCGCCGGCTCTACGGCGCCGCGGCGCGGCTGTCGGAGGACGAGCGGCGGCTGCCGCGGGGGGCGTTTTGGGGCTCGATCCACGGCACGTTGACCCATATCCTGTGGGGCGACCGGCAGTGGATGTCTCGTTTCGACAATTGGCCGAAACCCACGACCCCGATCAAAGAAAGTGCGGCGATGATCGACGATTTCGCCGATTTGACACGCGAGCGCGACGAGGCGGACGCCAACATCACGCTGTGGGCATCTAGGATCGACGATGCCTGGCTCGCAGAGGATCTGGTGTGGTTCAGCGGTGCGGCCAACCGCGAGATCCGGGCATCAAAGGGGCTGCTGGTGGCGCATTTCTTCAATCACCAGACGCATCATCGCGGCCAGGCGCATGCGATGCTGACCGCGGCCGGTCAGGAAACCGGCGACACCGACCTATTTCTGCTGGTCCCCGCAATCGTGGATTGACCGCCCATATCAACAGTAACGAAAACTTTATAGTTTCTTGCTTGCCGCGGGAGCGACAAACGGTCAAAGTTTAATAAATGGCTTGTGAATGGGCCATCAACCATGTTCGTCGAACTTTTAGAATTATCCTGCGGAAATGGTCGCCGGCGCCAATCGGACCCCGGAGGATGTGACAACAGTCCAAAAATAAGTCGTCCTTCCTGAGAAAAGGAGGGCTCAAACCTAAAGAAAAATGAGAGCAGGTTCGTACATTCACAACATTGGGGAGGTCTCGGAAATGAGAAATCTTTTCGTAAAATGCATGATGACGCCACTCGTCATCGGCGCTCTATGGGCCGGGACGGTGCATGCCCAGGACGCGAAATTTGTTCAGAGCAATCTGGTCTCGAGCGTCCCGGGGCTGGCCGCGATCACCGATTCGGAACTGATCAATCCCTGGGGATTTTCGCACAGCACCACGAGCCCGTTCTGGGTGTCGAACCAGGGGACGGGTACCGCGACTCTGTATGCCGTCACCGACAAGACGACGGTCGCCAAGACCAACATCAACCCGCCGGCCGGCTTTGTCCAGATCCCGACATCGGGTTCAGGACCCGCGCAAGGACCGACCGGGGAGGTCAACAATACCAATATGTCGTCGTTCCTGGTGGGCAATGGCGGCGACGGTAATTTCGCTCACTTCATCTTTGCCAATCTGAACGGAACCATTTCGGCGTGGGATACGGGGACGACGGCCTTTATCCAAGTCACGACCCCCGGAGCTGTTTACAGCGGGTTGGCGATCAACGGATCACAAACGCAAATTTATGCCGCCAACGATGCGGGGGCCGGCAGTATCGACGTCTTTGACAGCACCTTTACCCCGGTTAGCCTCGCGACCGGCGCTTTTGTCGACCCCTTGCTGCCAGCTGGGCTCGTCCCGTTCAACGTGCAGGACATCACCGGCTTCGTCTACGTGGCCTATGCCCCCGCCGGACGCCCCGCTCAGATCAGTGCCCCGTTGGGGGCCGGGGCTATCGCAGTATTCGACGAAGAGGGCAACTTCATCAAGCAACTGATCGCCGGCGGCCCTCTTGCGGCACCTTGGGGGATGGCTTTCGCACCACCCGGTTTTGGGCGGTTCAGCTATCATTTGCTGGTCGGCAATTTCAGCTATCAGCACAGCGAGATCAACGCCTTCAACGCGATTAACGGAAAGCTTGACGGGACGATCACGATCAAGATCGGCGGTATCCCCCCAGGCGGTCTGTGGGCGATTGGGTTTGGCGTCGGCGGCAGCAACGGCGATCCCGGTACCCTCTACTTTGCCGATGGAATCAACAGCGAGACGGCCGGCCTGTTTGGCGCCATATCCAGCGTCACTTCCAGCCCTTAGCAAGGCACCCCTCGGCGCCGGCGTACCGCCGGAGCGCTTTGCACTGGCGAACACCGTCGGGATCGGCACCGCATGGGAGCCGCGCGCCGAGAGGGCTGGCCCAAAGGGTGACGAGCGGCTAACCCTTCTGCCCGAATAATAATAGCGATCCGGGCGGTGGGCGCCGCGGGCGTTGTCAGGTTGCCAATAGACGGGCGTTAAGAGCCGAAAAAGGCGACACTGAAGATTATGCTGCGAGCGCAACTTCGCCGACGTGGCGCCATGCCCGAAAGGCGGCATTGCGAGCCGCACGATACTGGCTGGCGCTGAGGTGATGGCGGCGAAGTTGGAAGTGGTTGTGGATGCGGCTGTGAGTGGAAAGAAAGCGCTGCACGTGACGTGCTGACTTGAAGCGCTGCATCTGTCGTTCTCGTCGTCGTGTCGGCTGGTGCGAGACCTCGGCGCGATTGTTGAGATATCGGC